>JBGSSS010000074.1:0-16614 GCA_041736895.1 Pirellulales bacterium | reverse complement strand
GCCCCCATCGCGGCGGTCGCGCCGGAGCCGCTGGCAGCGGGTGTTTCAGGAGTTGGTTTCGCTGGGGTAGGGGATTTCTTCTTGGCCATCGTCGTGGTGTCCTTACGCGAATGGAGAACGGGTATTTCGTCGGGCAAAGATGCCAAGGAAAATCTATCCAAGAAGCACAAAACTGCAAAGCAAATTTTGCGAAGAAAGCAAAATCGGTCAAGTCATCGCTCAACGTGTTTGCGGAGAAGCTATCGTTATCGTTGACGCCCTGGCTTACGCCGCGGGCTTCTATTTACACCAAGCCCCATTTTTTGCGCAACGCCCACTCGGCGATCATCAGCGTCACGATCATCAAAAACACCTCGGGCCGATCCCAGGGCGTGCGCTTGACTTGCGTTTCGACTTCGAATTGCGGCGGCTTGTCGCGGAGGCGTTCGAGCAGTCCGCGAAGCTGGCCGCGGCTCAACGCTTCGCCGCCGGCGGGCGAGGTGATCTGCGCCAACCCGGCCAGCAAACTGGGCCGCGCCAGCGGATTATCCAGTTCCAAATCCTGGGCCAAGACGACGAACCGCGCTTTGGCCGTGCCGAGATTCTTGCCATTGTGCTCGGCGTTGATCATGACCTGATACTCACCCGGCTCGGTCGTTTCGCCGAACGAACCGGTCTGCGTCAGGCCGTCTTCCTGCGCGGCGAGACTGATCGTTCGCTGCTGTTTATTCGGCAACGTCACGGTCGCAGTGAACTTGGCATTCTTGGAGACCTCGGGATTTCCGCCGCGGATACCCGTCGTCATGGAAACGCGACGGCCGGGCATGAGCCGGCGCTGTTCCAAGACCACCCAAACTTCGCCGGCTTGCGATTCGTCGATCTTCAAGACCCACAGGACGACCTGGCGCCAAAACGTTTTGTGCAAGGAATCGAAGCCTTGCATTGACCAAGTCCAGGTCGAATCGCCGGCCATCGCAACGACGCGGCCGGCGCCCGGTTCAAGCGCGGCGATCAATGGCGCGCCGTTTTGCGACCTCGCCAGAACTTTGGCGGCCTGCTTAAGGAGCTTCCAATCGTTTGCCCCCTTGAGCGGCGGCAGTTTGGCCCAGGTCGCGGCGTTCTCCGCCGGCGCTGCGAGTTGCAGGAACGAGACACTCCGCCCGAACAGCGCGTCCGGCTGCATCGTCAGCGGACCCTTCAAGTGCAATTCCTGGCGCAGCCCTTCGCCATAATTTTGCCGGCTTAGACGATCGAGATTCGGATCATATTGCAGCGGCATCACCCGGGCGAGCGGCGTGTCCTGATATCCGCCGGGCCAATACGCGTGGTATCCGCCGAGCAAGATCAGTCCGGCCCCCGCTTCGACGTTGGCCGCGATCTGCGCGAGATCCTCGCGGCGAAAGACGGCCGAATCGAGATCGCCGATGATGTAGCAGTTGTACTTGCCGGGCTTCATTTTCTCCGCCAGATCTACCGTGCGGAGTTCCTGAATCATTCGCCGCGCGTCGATCAATTCGAAATCGACCTTCATGTCGGGCGACGCATTGAGCGCGCGGCGCAAGAACCGCGATTCGACGCGTGCTTCGCCTTCGAGATACAAGACGGCGATCCCGCCGGCGAGCACGGTCACATAGCTGGACAATTGGTTGTTGGTCGTGACCGATTCGCTGAGACCTTTGGGAATCTCGGCGCGGAGCGTCATTTTGTGCTCGCCCGGCTGTTCGGGAACGAAGCTCATCTCGACCGGCAGCACTTGCCCATCTTCGGCGGCCATGAGCGTCGTGCTAGCGACGATTTCCTCCTTGCCGGGCGAAGTTTCATAAAGCAGCTTTACTTCGAGCGGTTGATTCACAAGACCCGTGGCACGAATACTCCCGGTAACCGTGAGGACATTCTTCACATAAACCGTCGGCGGCGAGAGAAGTTCAATGACCGCGACGTCACGATTTTGAGAGAGCGAACGCTCCTGGCCGTAACAAAATGTAAACAGCGGCGTGCCGAGATCGCCCAAACGCCGCGCGGGCGTCTGCGGCGCGATGTCGCGCGGGGGCAGGGCTTGCTGTGCGCCGTCGCTCAGGAGAATCGCCGCGGCTAGGCGTTTGTTGTTCGAGCGGCGAAGCAGATCGTCGAGCGCGCCGCCGATCGCCGTCTGATTTCCCGGCGGAGGTTTGTTCAGCGGCAATGTCTCGACCGTGGCACCCGCGGGGATCGTATTGGCGTCGAAGGTAGAGAACTCGAGTTGATACTTCTGCGCGAGTTCATCGAAGATCGGCCCGACTTCTTGCAGGTCGTTTTTCAGGGCTTGCCAGCGGCTCAGCCCGCCGAGTTCATCGGCTTGATCCATGCTGCGGGTTCCGTCAATCAAAACGGCGATCGTGGCGGTCTGTTCTTTTTTCTCGGTCGTGACGAGCGTTGGCCGGAGCATCAACAGCACGACCAGCAAGAAGACGGCCAACCGCAGCGCAAACAGCGTCCAATGCCGCCGCGCGCCGAGCCGCTTGGTCTCGCGTCCGAACCACATGAGCATCGCCAACAACAACACGCCGGTGCCAACCACCAGCGGCATGTTGTAGATCGGCTGTAGATGCCACGAGGTCATTGGGGAGGGGGTTGGGGGTTCGGGATTAGGGATTGGGGATTGGGGATTGGGGATTGGGGATTGGGGATTGGGGATTGGGGAAAATGCGAGACTATCGTCTCGCCAAAAAGCCCGGAAGCCGCGGAGCACTAATTGTTTGCGTCAAGTTTGAATTATCAAATCGTCTTTCCCCCAATCCCGAATCCTCAGTCCCCAATCCCGGCCGCTCGCGGCCATCAGGCCAAATACCGCTCCAAATACCGCCGCGTCTTGGCATCCAGCTTGCTCAGGTTCGTGACCAAGTACTGCACATTGTTGCCGTCGGTGACCATCGCGCGCTGGCTATCCAAGCGGCGCACGTCTTCCATGACGTTCAGGACGAATTGCACGCGGCCGCGGTCAGTTTGCACATCCCATTCGCTCGGTTCGCGGTTGTGCGAGATGTTGTTGATGCGTTGGATCACCGGCAGAAAATCCCGCATCGCCAGTTCGTCGCGAATCAGCGAACAAATGGCGTTGTCGCATTGACCAAGGTTCTCGATCCACACGATCTCGCGCGAATCCCCATCGACCAGCGAAATCCCGTAATCCGGCTGAGAGATGGGAAATCCGCGCACCGGACGGATCGAACCATGCCGTGTCCCATTCCGCAACTGCAGGACCAAATCCCCCTGGGCATCGCGCTCCAGCAGTTCGATATCGGCAAACGTTGCGGGAGGATGCTTGGTAGACATCAGACAAAGGCGTTAGTCGTTAGGAGCTAAGTTCTAGGAAGAGATGGGTTAGATGCTTAAGCCAGCGGCACATCCATCATGGATTATAACGCGTTTCGTGGATTTTGGGTGAATGGAATTTCCTAGCGCCTAACGACAAGCGCCTGGCAACTATCCCCCCACCCCTAAATCGCGGACCATATCCTGCTGGGCCTTGTGCAGCCCGTAGTACGCCCCTTCGCGGTCGAGCAGTTCCTGGTGCGTGCCGATTTCGACGATGTTCCCCTTTTCGATCACAACCAGCCGATTCGCACGACGCAGAGTGCTAAGACGATGCGCGATCGCCAGCGTCGTGCGGCCCTTGATCAGGGTTTCTAGCGCGGCTTGAATCTCGCGCTCGGTTTCCGTGTCCACCGCCGACGTCGCTTCGTCGAGAATCAAAATCCGCGGGTCAATAAGCAACGCCCGCGCGATCGAAATTCGCTGGCGTTCGCCGCCCGACAGCGATTGTCCGCGTTCGCCGACAAGCGAATCGTAACCATCGGGCAGCCGGAGAATGAACTCGTGCGCATTGGCGGAACGCGCGGCCTGGATAATCTCGGCGCGGCTCGCCTCGGGTCGCCCGTAGGCAATATTCTCGGCGATCGTCCCGAAGAACAGGAACGGATCCTGCAACACGATGCCGATGTTGCGGCGATAGCCCGAGACGGTGTACGAGCGAATGTCGTGGCCGTCGACCTGAATCGAGCCGTCGGAAACGTCGTAAAATCGGCAGATCAAATTGATCAGTGTGCTCTTACCAGCCCCGCTTGGCCCGACCAAGCCGATCATCTCGCCCGGTTCAACTTTCAAGTTCAGCCCGTGCAGCACCTCGCGCGTGCCGTATTTGAAACGCACCCCCTTTAGCTCAATGTGCCCCTCGACCCGGCCGATGGGAATTGGCTGACTTGGTTCCGGCACACTGGGGACGCGATCGAGGATTTCAAAAATCCGATGCGCGGCGGCTGCGGTCCGTTGCACGGCCGCGAACATCAGAATGATGTCCTCCATCTTGCCGTAAAAACGCGTGATGTACGCGATACAGGCGGTCAACGCGCCGACGCGGAACTTCTGCGGATCGTCCACGGGCAAACCGCTCGTCTGCAAAATCCACCAAGCGCCGAAACCATAGACGACGAGCATGCCAAGCTCAGTCATTAGCCGAATCAGCGGCTTGAAAAACGCCCACTCGATATTGACCTTGTCATTGGTCTCGATGATCCGTTGGTTGGATTGGTTGAACCGTTCGACCTCGCGGGCTTCTTGGGCGAACGCCTTGACGACCCGAATCCCGGGGATCGTGTCGGCGAGAATACTCGTCATCTCGGCCCAACTAAGACCCGATTGGCGATAGCCCCGGAGCAACTGCTTGCGCGTGAAGTGCGTCAGCCACAGAATCAAGGGAAACGGCGCCAGGGTGATCAATGACAAGGTCGGGTTGATCCAAACGAGAATCCCCACGGTCAAGATCATCATCATGATATCGTTGATGAAATCGACCAGATTCAGCGCGAGAAAATTGCAAATGCGATCGCTGTCCGTGCTGATCCGAGACATCAAATCGCCGGTCCGCTTGCCGCCAAAGAACTCGAGCGAAAGCTCTTGGAGATGTGCGAATGTGCGGTTGCGCATTTCGACGCCGATGCGCTCGCTCACCCACGCCATCACATACATCCGCATCCATTCGGTGAACCAGGCCAAAATGGAAGCGGCGGCAAAGCCGAACATGCACCACCAAAACAGCCCGAAAGACGCCTTGCCCCCACCCGTCTCCCAGGGGACGAGCACTTGATCAATCAAGACCATGTAGATCAACGGCGAGATCGAAGCAACGGCTGTCGAGAGCAGCGTCAGGAACAAGCCGAGCCCGATCATCTTTTTGCGTGGCTCGGCGAATTGCAGCAACCGCAGCAAGGCTGACATCGTCGGCGGCACGGCCGATAGTGCGCAAGCAGGACAAACCCCGTCTTCGCTCGTAATCAGTGCCCCGCAACTCGGACAGACGGTCGACTGATGCTGTAAACTTTCGGCGCTCGCCCCGGAACGCACCCCCTCGAAACGCTGCTGAAAGCGGCTCGCGGCAGCGTGCTTCCCCGCCGTGAAATACCATACCGCGCGGCGTTCGGTCGGACTAAAAAGTTCCAACCGGGCCACCGATTTTTCGTCGCCAAGCTGCAACTCCCAACCCGGGCCAAATGACTCGGATGCTGTGGGCTGTGGTTTACTCTTCTGAAAACTAAGCAGGCGCTGATTGGTCAGGACGAGCAACCCCGATTCGAAACGGAGCCGGTTATCCAGGTCCAATTCCAACCAGGCGACAACTTGTTCCGCTTCGTTTAATGCTCTTGGAACAAGCGAACTCCACGGTTCGGGTAAGGTATTCGCCTGATTCGATACAACAGCGCTCAATCAATCCCTCACAGCACAAATTGCCTTCTTACTAGTGTTATCGCAGGCATTACTACAGCACTCATCGGGCTAGTTGAATAGACCAAAGACAGAAATAGTCAAATCGACTACGTAACGTAGTCATAATGACTAATCTGACACTGCTAAGTGTCTACAATTTGTTGACACATCGACGGATGAATGTTGGGTTTTATGGGTGTTTTCATGCTAGCAAGCCCATTTTATCGATCCGGCCTAGCTTTTGCCTACAACAAAAGCACTGGAACTTTGTTTCAGAGAGCTGTAGCCAGGAAGTTTATGCCAAGGAAGAGGCATTCTACAGTGATTTTCTGCGAATTTTCCCGAAATCTTGACGTCAACGGCTACCAGATTAGGATAACCAGTTTGCGTATTTTGGGGAGATTCCTTGGCTCTGACAATCTGCTTGTCAAAGTACTGTGGAAGAGATTTTTTGTAATCAAGCCGATGACATTGTAAACCGTACCCTGGGCTAGCAGTGTGACGGCGAACTGATGAGGGGCAACTGATTTGAGGAAGCTTGCTTTGATTCCATGTGCCAATAAATCCGTTTGCCAGTAAATCACTGCGAAAGAAACACTGAGAAACTTTTCCGTTCCCGAGCCGTTCAGGCTGCAACCATGAGACTCGAGCAGTCCGGGGCATCAACTTGATTGACGCTCTGAATTGCCAATCGCTCCGCCACGCTAACCCCTACACGCTGCAACACTTTGCACGCCCCCAAAGCGGCAAATCAACTCCATGAAAATTCAGAAGGTCCTTACCCTCCGCGGTCCGAACTACTGGGCGAACTTTCCCGTGATGGAGTTCTGGGTCGATCTCGAAGACCTACGAGACTTGGCTTCGGACGAACTCCCCGGCTTCACTGATCGCCTCACAAGTTGGCTGCCGACGATGATCGAACATCGTTGCAGCGTCGGTCAGCGCGGCGGTTTTTTCGAACGTCTGCGCCGCGGAACGTATATGGCGCACATCATGGAGCATGTCAGCCTCGAGTTGCAAACGCTCGCCGGCTGCGAAGTCGGTTACGGCCGGACGCGCGAAACGAGCGTCGACGGCATCTACAAAGTCGCAATCGAATACATTGAAGAAAGTCTCTGCCGCGCCGCCACTGAAGTCGCCATGGCAATGTGCTTGGCCGCGGTGAACGACACACCATTCGATGTTCCGGCCGAGCTCGAAAAACTGCGCAAGCTCTATCAAAACGATTGTCTCGGCCCGAGCACCAGCTCGATTGTCCGCGCGGCCCACAACCGTGGCATTCCGACACGCCGTCTGAATACCGGCAGCCTGGTGCAACTTGGTTATGGCTCGAAAGCGCGGCGCATCTTGGCTGCAGAAACGGATAGCACCGGCGCGATTGCCGAATACATCGCCCAGGACAAAGACCTGACGCGTAGCCTGCTCCACTCGATCGGCGTTCCAGTCCCGGAAGGCCGCGCTGTTGAAAGCGCCGAAGATTGCATCGAAGCGGCCGAAGACATCGGCTATCCGGTCGTCGTCAAACCACAGCACGGCAACCAAGGTCGCGGGGTGGCGACGAACCTGCAAGACAAAGACGCTGTCCGCGCGGCGTATGTCGCGGCCCGCGAAGAAGGACGCTCGATCATCTGCGAAAAGCACGCCCCGGGCGACGATTACCGGCTGCTCATTATCGGCAGCAAACTGGTCGCCGCGGCGCGCCGCGAACCGGCGCACGTCATCGGCGATGGCATCCACACCATCAAGGAACTGATCCACCTCGTCAACCAAGATCCTCGCCGCGGCGAGGACCACGCGACTTGCTTGAGCAAGATTCCGCTCGACGCGGTCTCGCTGGGCGTTGTGACCGAACAAGGCTATACGCCGCAATCGATTCCTGCCGCCGGCACGCGCGTCCTGATCCGCCGCAATGCAAACCTGAGCACCGGCGGAACGGCGACCGACATCACCGAAACCGTTCACCCCGATGTCACGGCCCGCGCAATCGAAGCGGCCCGGATCATCGGCCTCGACATCGCCGGCGTTGACATTGTCGCGACCGATATCTCGCGGCCAATGGAAGAGCAGGGGGCTGTCGTTGTCGAGGTCAACGCCGCACCCGGCTTGCGGATGCACATCGAACCCTCGGGCGGCACGCCGCGAGATGTCGGCGGCGCAATCATCGACACGATGTTCGCTCCCGGCGACAACGGCCGGATTCCGATCATCGCGGTTACCGGCGTCAACGGAAAGACCACTACCACGCGTTTCATCGCCCACATCGTCGCTCAATCCGGGGCGCGCGTTGGCATGACCAACACCGACGGCATCTATGTCCAGAATCGCCGCATCGACACCGGCGATTGCAGCGGCCCGACGAGCGCCCAGAACGTCCTGATGAACCCGGGCGTCGATTTCGCCGTGCTCGAAACAGCTCGCGGCGGCATTCTTCGCGCGGGTCTCGGGTTCGATCGCTGCGACGTCGCGGTCGTCACCAACATCGGCGAAGGCGACCACCTGGGCCTGAGCGATATCGACACGCTCGATAAGCTCGCCCGCGTGAAACGGACGATCATCGAAGCCGTCACCAAGGGCTCCGGCTACGGCGTGCTCAACGCCGCCGATCCGCTCACGGTCGAGATGGCCGAATACTGCCCCGGTCACGTCGTGTTTTTTGCCCGCGACCCCAAGAATGAGGTCCTTGCAGCTCATCGCCAGAAAGGCGGCCGCGCGGTCACCGTCCACAACAACACGATCATCCTCTGCGAAGGCGAACGCGAAATCAACGTGCAATCCCTCGCGCATGTTCCGCTGACGCACGGCGGCCGCGTTGGCTTCCAAGTTGAGAACACCTTGGCCGCGGTTGCCGCTTGCTGGAGCGCCGGGTTGAATCTCTCCGTGATCCGGATGGGCCTCAGCACCTTCGGCGCGGATATGCAATGCAGCCCGGGCCGGTTCAACCTGTTTGAATACAACGGCGCGACGGTGATCGTCGACTACGGGCACAACGTCAGCTCGTTACGCAGCATGTTGGAAACGATCGAACAATTCGCGCCATCTCGCCGCATTGCCGTGTATTCGGCGGCTGGCGACCGGCGCGACGAGGATATGATCAAGCAGGGCGAACTGCTCGGCGAGGCTTTCGACACCGTGATCCTCTACGAGGACCAGTACATTCGCGGGCGCGAACCGGGCGAGATCACGGGACTATTCCGCACCGGCGTCGCCGGAGGCAAGCGTGTCCGCGATATTCAGGAAGTACGCGGCGGCGTCTTGGCCATCGAAGCATCCTTGTCCATGGCTCAGCCAGGCGACTTGCTGCTCGTGCAAGCCGATACCGTGGACGAGACGGTCAACTTTATGCGGGAACGCTTGGTCCAGCCGCAACATGCCCGCGAGATCGGACTGACGGAAGCATCGCTCGACCTCGATTCGGCCCCAACCCCCGAATCGCGACACCATGCTCCTTCCCTCGCGGCACCAGTCGGAGCCGTGCACACGAATGGCCACAATCACCATGAAGAACTGGCGCAGGTTGTTGACTAACAACTTGCGATAATTCCAAAACGAAAGCGGAGCGAGAAGAATCTCGCTCCGCTTTTTTTGTTGGCTCGCAGCAAATAAGCTGCGTCTATCGAATCTTACTTGTTGATCAAAATCAAGACGCCCGCAGCGATGGCTAAACCGCCAGTGACATATTGCATTCCTTCGAAATTGAGTTTCAAGAGCGCGATACAGCCAATCAAGATCAAGTAGATCGCCAATAGTAACATGCCTATGCTGGTAATTTTCATGTGAGTTTTCTCTTCCATAATGGGTGTGGCTTCAGAACAAATGACTTATGTACTGGATAACGCGTGGAAGCAACGTAGTCTTTTCCTTGCTAACTTGGATAGCTCATTTGTGTTAATTGACTTAACTGATCAAAATTCAGACCTGCGCCTACTCTACTTTTCTAAGGGGTTGTGATGAAATCCGCTCAATATTTGTTTGGGATGGCTTTTGGGTTGCTAGCCATTTTGTTGCCACTTCACGCGGCTGAACCTAATTCGGCTACCCAAAACAACTCGGCCATCGAGCCCAAACCGAAAATCGAAAACGATTTTTATGACTGGCACAAACGGCACGACGCTGTGCTGAAAACACAAAAAGAATTGCAGCCCGAGATCGTCCTGATCGGCGATTCGATCACGCACATGTGGGGCGGCGAACCGAAATCGAATCAGGTGCGCGGGGCCTTTGGCAAGACGCCGGTCCTCAACATGGGCTTCGGCTGGGACCGGACGCAGAATGTCCTCTGGCGATTGGAGAACGGCGAGTTCCAAGGACTCGCGCCGAAGTGGGTCGTCCTCTGAATTGGGACGAACAACCTGACCAGAACAAAGAACGCGAATGAAAACACGCCGGCCGAAATCGTTGAGGGAATCTCGCTCATCTGCGACAAGATTCAACAGCGCGCGCCGCAAGCCCAACTAATCGTAATGGGCGTCCTCCCGCGCGGCGAAAAGGCCGACAAACCGTTCCGGCCAAAGATCAAAGCGATCAACGAACTGCTGGCCAAAACGATCGCGGAAAAGAAAGGCGTCAAGTTTCTCGACATCGGCGCGCAACTCCTCGCCGCCGACGGAACTCTCACGAAAGAAATGATGCCCGACGGCACGCATCCTGGGGAAAAGGCGTATACGATTTGGGGCCAGGCGTTGCTCGAAGTGGGTGTTGGGAAATAACGGCGATGGCGCATTATGGGGCGAAGTGGCTACTCCGACTTAGTTAGTTGCCAAAGAAACGCCTCAATAGGCAAGAGCTTCCTTTCCATTGCAAAAAAACTCGTGTCGCAGAATTTCGGCACGAGGGGAATCAAAGTGGCTGTACTCGAATTCCCGTCGAAGTATCTAGAGTATTCGTTTATGATTGGGACTTCATCACCTGATTTTTCGCCGCCCAATTTTACTGTGTGAAAATGGTCATGTTTGGCTATCGGAGAGCCCAATCGACAAACCCCAATGCGGGATTCGCATGCCGGACGACGTAACCCCAAATCAACCATGCCCTGCGACGCCAAGCGCGCTCAAACGCGGGATCAGCCCGCTGTTGTTGCTGCTATTCGTCGTGGGCGACATGGTGGGTGGGGGCATTTACGCACTGGTCGGCAAAGTAGCAGCAGTGACCGGGGGTGCCATTTGGTCGGCATTCTTGTTGGCGCTGTTGTTAGCGATGTTTACGGCTTTTGCTTATGCAGAACTGGTGACGAAGTATCCACGTGCCGGAGGGGCTGCGTACTACGTCCATCGCGCCTTCCGATGGCCGTTTTTGAGTTTTATGGTGGCCTTTGCCGTGGTGATGTCCGGCATTACTTCGGCTTCGGCCCTGGCAATCGCCTTCGGTGGCGACTACTTGGCCGCGTTCGCAGACCTGCCGACAATTCCAGTGGCGATCGTGTTTATCTTGATCGTCGCCGGAATCAATCATTTCGGCATTACCGAGTCCGTGACGATCAATGCCATCTTCACGCTGATCGAACTGGCGGGACTGCTGCTAATCGTGGTCATCGGTGTAGCGGCTATCATGGGCGGGACGGGCGAACCTTCCCGAGCGCTCCAGTTCAAAGACGGAGTCGAGATCCCCTTGGCCATCTTGGCCGGCGCGGGGCTCTCGTTCTATGCCCTGATCGGTTTCGAGGACGCGGTCAATGTGGCGGAAGAGACACAAGACCCCAGCCGTAGCTTTCCGAAGGCGCTCTTCGGCGGAATCGTGATCGCGGGGGCGATTTACCTGGTGGTGACCGTGTTGGCGTCGATGGTGGTTCCGACGGCGCAACTCGTGGAATCGAGTGGGCCTCTGCTCGAAGTCGTGAAAGCAGGGCCGCTCAATGTCTCCCCCAAGCTGTTCGCGGTTATTGCACTCTTCGCACTTTCTAACGGTGCACTGATCAATGCGATTATGGCATCGCGCTTGGTGTATGGCATGAGCCAGGAAGGAGTGGTGCCGGCGATCTTCTCGCGGGTTCATTCACGCAGAAAAACGCCGACGGCCGCCATCCTTTTCACCACACTGATTGCGGTATGCCTGATCGCAACGGGCGACGTCGGCAATCTCGCCCGGACCACTGTGCTACTGCTGTTGACAGCGTTTATCATCGTCAATGTTTCGGTATTGGTATTGCGGAAGGATGTAGTCGAACACGACCACTTTCGCTCCCCAGCCGTGTTTCCAATCCTTGGGGTGCTCGTCTGCGCGGGATTACTCACCCAACAGGCGGCGGAAGTCTGGTGGCGCGCGGCAGCGCTTTTGGCGTTGGGAGCGTTTTTGTACGGTGTCAACGTTCTCGTGAAGCGACGACTGGACAGCCAAACAATTGGCATGCCGAATTAGATTCCTCGTCGAGAAGGGTCGAATTAATACAAAAAAGGCCGGCATCCGAAGATGCCGGCCTTTTGTATAACCCGACGGCAAGCGTATTTCGCTACCGTCACAGCATGATTGCTGCTAGAAGCACTGCAAGTGGTGTAGGCCCAACCGTCTTTGAGCGGGTATTAGTATGATCGCGCGTCAACACTATGATGCCAACGGTCATAACCGGTCTGCACGCTTATTCTGCGACAGAATACCTCTCAAATTGGGTGGAAAGAGCTTGCTCAGCCATATTTCGTGTGTTACAAATACTATGACGTTTTTTGTTTTGTACTAGGATTAGTAACATGGGAGAGAATGCTAAACAACTCGAATCCCCGCGCCAGCGTGTGCTGCGACTAGCCAAGGAACGCGGCGTCCTCAGACCGAAAGATCTGAAAGAGATCGGCGTTCCACGCGAATACCTGCGCCGGCTACGGGACGAAGGCATGCTCGATCAACCTGGGCGAGGACTATATTTACTGGCTGACAGTAAACCGACCGAGCACCAGTCGCTGATCGAGGTCTGCAAGCGCGTACCCAATGGTATCATTTGCCTTCTCTCGGCCCTCCAGTTTCATGAGCTAACCACGCAACTGCCACATGAAGTCTGGCTGGCACTCGGCGCGAGTTCGTGGTCGCCCAAGATGGACTCCCCCCGCCTGCGCATTATTCGTTTCAGATCGATTGCGGCGCTCACGTACGGTGTTACAGCGAGGCAATTCGGAGGGGTGATGGTGCGCGTCTTCAATCCCGCCAAGACCGTCGCCGATTGCTTCAAGTTCCGCAATAAGATCGGGCTCGACGTGGCCCTCGAAGCGCTCCGTGATTGCATTACCCAACGGAAAGCCACCCGTGATGACATCTGGAAGGCTGCTCAAGTTTGCCGAGTGAGTAACATCATGCGACCCTACCTAGAATCGCTGACATGACAAAAGAGAAGCCAAAAAACATCACCGCATCTGTGCGGCAACGTCTCCAAAACCTTGCACGCGCTCGCAAGGAAGACTTTCAGTTGGTGCTCAGCCGTTATGCGCTCGAGCGACTTCTCCATCGCATCGACCAATCTCCCCATCGTGGGCGATTCGTCGTAAAGGGGGCAATGTTGTTCCATTTGTGGACCGATCAGCCTTACCGCCCGACACGCGACATAGACTTTCTCGCCTATGGCGACCACTCGGTGGCCTACCTGGAAACCATCTTTCGTGAGGTCTGCGATCAAGCAGTGCAAGAAGACGGACTCGTCTTCGGAGCGGATTCGGTTGCCGGCGAGGTGATCAAACCCGACCAGGAGTATCAAGGAGTTCGGATTCAACTCGAAGCCAAGTTGGAGCGTGCCCGCATACCCGTTCAAATCGACATCGGCTTTGGTGATGCCATCACTCCGGGGCCGCAACAAGTCGAGTATCCATCATTGCTGGGATTCCCCACACCTACCATTTCCGCATATCCCAGAGAAACGGTCGTAGCCGAGAAGTTCCAAGCAATGGTGATGCTGGGTATGGCGAACAGTCGGATGAAGGATTTTTTCGATCTATGGATACTCTGCCAGAACTTCGAGTTCGATGGAGAACTACTCGCACAGGCCATCCAAGCAACCTTCAAACGCCGTCGAACGGATCTTCCTCAGGACATTCCTACAGCGCTCACTGCGGAATTCCACGACGATGATGCCAAGCAGAAACAGTGGAAAGCGTTTATCTCCAGAAGCGGATTGATCACGACGCCACCCTTGCCCGAGCTAATTGCGAAATTGAGAATTTTCTTATTGCCGCCGTCTGACGCGATTCGAAGTGTCGCCTCTTTCAGACAACGTTGGAATGCACCGGGGCCGTGGCAACCCACTTAGCCCACCCAATGGGTTCTAATTAGCGGCCGATGTTTCACGATCAAATTCGTCCCGCACTCGTTCAATGCCCAGTAGAACATCGTAGATGTTTCTAGACGATATCATGAAGCCATCCGTATTCACCCAAGTGAACAGATTATAAAGATCAGCTTGGTCATCTTCTAATGGGTAATACTGATTTGCAGGTTCATCCATATCGTCCATGCATAGAAAGCGGGCGCAACCCTACGGGATGTTCATTACAAAAAAAGATGCAGGCAATGCATCAACACGATAAACTGCAGGCATGCCCCGCGTCCTCCGCTTCTTCTGGCAAATGCCCGACTCGCCGTACACCACGGCCGAGTGGCTCTGCGTCCCGTTTGTCTTGGTCATGCACCTGATCCTGGGCTTTCCGTTTTTCATCTACGGGCTGCTCGGGATGCCCTCACGGGCGCAGCAGAAATTTCACGCCGAACACGATCAACGCGCCCGCCGCGAGTGGCAACAGCGCGAGGCGTTGCGCCGCCGCGAACGCGTACTCACGGGCGCGGCCGTGGACGCACTGCTTGATCCGCCGCGGGGGTGTTTTTTGCATCAAATTTCTTTCACATCGCAACTCTGGTGGGTTGATGAAGAGCCGACGACCTTTCCGAATCATTCTCAGCTGGATCCGGTGCCGCCCGAAGGTTTGCTCGCATCGTCGCAAAACCTATATCGTGAATTGCTCAGCGAGGAACATGGCCGCGCCTTGCTGCTCGAGTTTCCCAATCATCAATCGGAGTTTGCGTTCCGGCAGCGGATCCCACCCGAGCGTGAAAGAAACATCTCGCAGCCGCAGGCTGACGAAGAAGTCCCGGGCTTGTTCTGCTTCAAGCAACCGACAGACGAAGAGTTCGTACAACTCTTTCCCGAAGCCGAATCGAGCGAGGTGATCAAGCGAGAAGACAAACCGTTCTGGGGACGTTATTGGCAGCGCATCGGGATTGGCAACGCCGCCTTGTTGCTTATCCTTGTCCTGCCGTTGTTGCCACTGGTCGTGGTGTTGCCGGTGGAAGATTGGCTGGCCGTCGGAGTGAGTTGGCTGGGGGCCAACGTGGGGCTTGGCATGCTGCTGATGGTGTGGGAGACACGCGGTGAATTTTGGCGGCAGCATGAACAGTCCTGGTGGCGGCCGCTGCTCCGTTGGGGAATGCCAAGCCTAGTTGCCGGGGGCATGTATGTCGCGCCGTTCGGGCTCTGTTATGAAGCTGGTTACCCTGAGCGTTACCTGCTCTGTCTTGCGCTTCATCTTGCGGCCTACACGCTTTGGCGCTGGTTGATGCCGCGTTGGTACGATCCATTTGCCAAGGAATTCGAACCGCCTTTGGCTGACGAGGAAGAACTGGCACGCGCGCTTCAGGCGGCGGAAGCCGAGGCTTGATCGACATCGCTCTTATCCCTAGCGGCATAACCGATGTGGCGCAAAAGCAAACCGGTGGTGCGCCGCTTGCGCGGCGACCACCGGCTATGTTCTTTTATCCCTGCGGGATATATTTTTCCTTGCATCGTCCGCCAAGTGTCAGGCTAGAAAGCCTAACCAACGGTATCTGAGCAACGCTTAGCGACCAACGCCGTTGAAGAAAATGACCTGCGCCGTTTCGAGCTTCCCTTCGATCTGCGAAATCACTTCGTTCAAAGCCGTCAGGGCATCCGTATGGATCGATGTGAAATTTTGCACGGGTCCGTTGTGAGTCGCGATTTGACAAACCGCGCGGTAGCGTTCAGTCGCTTCGCCCGTCGTTTCGAGCTTAAAGTAACTCGCGCCGAGTTCGCGCAGGCGCTGTTGACCCCGTTGAAACGCAGCGCTGTTCAGATCGGTTGGCGGAGCGGGACGAGTCAGCACGGCGGGGTTGACCTGCGGATCGCGCAGCGAGCTTGGCGGCAGCGCTTGGCCAAGATTTGTGCTACGCAGGCTGCTATTGGCCGGGTTTGTGTTTGAGGGGCTGAGCTGCAAGGGCTGCGCCGCTTGAAACGAATTTGTCGCGATCGCAGGCGGTTCCAGGTTTTTTGAACCTAGGCCGTACGCGGGGTTCAAGCTTCCGGCCTTGCCGGTTTGGTAGACGGCACCAAGAAATGGCGTAGATAAAATCTAGGCACCCAGTGCTGACGTTTTGGTTCCGACATGGGCTATTCCACCTTGAATATGCGAGAAGCCAACAAACGGTCTTATGAGAAAAAATATTCCGGACAGGTTCGCAAAAAACGGCATACATAACCCGACAACCCAAGTAATAGGAGCTTGTCGCAATGCCTTTATTTCCAATCGATCAAACGGCACCAGAGCAGCGGTTTAAGCTAATTGCCGCCATTCTCGCCAAGGGTGTCATTCGGTGCAATCGGCAACTACGCACTGTCATTTCCACGCCGGAGAAAGATTCCTCTGAATCCTCGCGAGAAGGCCTTGAGGTTCCCGGCAAAACGAGGCTCAGTGTGTCTCGTGTAGCGGTGGTTACTCGAAGGGGTACACACACGCGTTGACCTTTTGGCGTGAAATCATCGACCAGCTCAATCTTCTCCGCAATCAACGCGGGATGGTCGTCTTGCTCTTGGCCCATTCGAAGGTCGAGCGGTTCGAAGATCCGGAATCGTCGCCGTACGACCGTTATTCTCCTCGGCTCCACAAACACGCCGCGTCGCTGGTGAGCGAATGGTGCGAC
>JBGSSS010000061.1:0-8276 GCA_041736895.1 Pirellulales bacterium | reverse complement strand
GCTTGCGCCGTGGACGTAGCCGCGCTTGACGCCGCCGCCGGCGAGGAGCGCCGTGTAGCATTGCGGCCAGTGATCGCGGCTCGTTTGCGCGTTGAGCTTCGGCGTCCGCCCGAACTCGCCGACCCACACGACCAGCGTCGTGTCGAGCAGCCCGCGCTCTTCGAGATCGAGCAGGAACGTCGGCAGGGTTTGTTCCGTGAGCGGCAAGTGATTCTTTTCGATGATCGGGTACATGTGCGTGTTGTCGAACCCATGCGTGTCCCAGCCGCCGTCGGTAAAGCTCTTGCCGCCGATGCTTTGACTGAAGTAGACGTTCACGAACTTGACCTCGGCTTCGACCAAGCGCCGCGCGAGGAGCAAACTCTGCCCATAGGTCGTGCGGCCGTACTTGTCGCGAGTTTCTTTCTTTTCGGCACTGAGGTCAAACGCCTTTTTCACTTTGTCGCTCGTCAGCAGCGACATCGCGCGGGCATACGTCGCGTCGAGGTTCCTCGCCTCGACCGATTGATCGATCAGGCGCAACTGCCGATCGACGAGGGCCTGCAACTCGCGGCGTTGCTGCAAGCGCTCGGGCGAGACACCGGCCGGTAAACTCAACTCCGGCAGCCGAAAATCGGCCGCGTTCGGGTCTTCGGTTACCAGCAGCGGGTCGTGCATCTTGCCGAGGAAGCTCGCGTGCTGGCCCGGCGTGACCGAGCCGTCGCTGATCGTGTGCGGCAGCGCGACGAAGTTCGGCACATCGGGCCGCTTCGGCAGAAAGTTGTCCATCACCGAACCGTACGCGGGGAACAACTCGATCGAATCGCGCAGCCGAATGTCGTCGACCGGCGGGGCCTTGCCGGTGAGCGCATAGTACCCGGCCGAGTTGTGGTTCTTCATCGTGTGATGCATGCTGCGGATCAGCGTGACGCGGTCCATGATCTTGGCGACCTCGGGCAGCTTCTCGCTGACGAGAATCCCGGGGGCCGAGCTCTTGATCGGTTTGTAAGGCCCGCGGATTTGGTCGGGCGCGTCGGGCTTCGGGTCGAACATATCGAGATGCGACGGCCCGCCCCATTGATACAGAAAGACCACGCTCTTGGCCTTGGCCGGCCGGCGGAGGATTTTGGAGTTGGACTCAGCAGCGAGAATTTTTGGCAGCGTCAGGCCGAACATGCCGAGCCCACCGATTTGCAGGGCGCGGCGGCGATTGAATGGCGAGTTGAAGAGAGGGTTCTGATTTGTCATGACTTCACACTTGGGCGAGAAAGCATCTTTGATCGTTTCATGAACATAACACGATGCGGAGTGGGAAGCATCTTTTTCAAGAGGCCTGCTTTTTCAGGTCGGGCGGAGACGCAGCGGCTTGGTCGGTTTTGGACTCGTTCATCGGATGCAACGCCGGCGGAGATGCCGTGCGCGGTTCGCTGAGTGGAACGGGCTTGAGCTCTAACCGCAGCCCCAGCGCGGTGAATGCATCGGCCACCAGGCGCAGCGTCAGGTTCGATGTGCCGCTGAGGATCTGCGAGATGCGGCCTTTGCTAACGCCCATCCGTTCGGCGAGCGCTTTGCGGGAGATTTTTTGCGCCTTCATGGCGCGTTCGACTTGGAGCGCGATTTCGATTTGTAAATCGGCGCGTTGAAACCCACGTAGGTTTTCCGGGTCTTTCAGGTGTTCTGCTAAATATTCTTCAAACATGATGTCTGCCTTGAAGAGTTTCTTGGTTATTGTTCCTCAAGATTTCGCAAACCGGCTCGAACTTCCGCGGCGATTTGCTGCGCTCGAGTAAACTGACTTTCTGGCCACTTGGGTGTTGTTTTAAAAAACGCATGGGTAACAACCCATTGCTGCAAATCACGATGTTCAATGATGACAAAACGAATTCCAAATCGTCGTACCACGATCTCTTTGGGCAAGTCGTACTTGATGGCATAAATACCCGGTCGCTCAAAACGAAAAATTGCGCCGGATACTAGATCACGATCAGTTGTAAGACGGAGTATCATCCCATTCAAAAACTCTTCGATTTGGATAGAGAGTGATTTAAGGAAGTTTGCTTTAGCAAATTGATCTGGCTTGAAATAGTTCGCGTTGATTTGCAAATTCTGAATCAATTCTTGAAAGAACGATTGAATGGGCACTGCCCCGTCCAAACATCTGGCAAAAAAAGTTCCAGGTGATTTGCACGGCGGAACTGTAAGCGATGGATCGTCAAATGCCGTCATGAAAGTTTAGTCCTGCCTAAACTAAATGTCAAATTCGGCGGAATTGCCGCGAAGAAGTCGACCTGAGTCCAATCAATACTATCCCGAGTCACACGCGAAATTGCACGAGGTCTCATCCTAGTAAACTCGGGGGAGATGTCAAAAATCGGCCCCCAAATCTGACGGAACTCTCTGGCGCGCTTCTGGCCTGGTGCGAGCGTTCTCTATTAAACTGAGTCCATTCCGATCTTCGACCACACCGCCCCATCCTGAAAATCAAAATGAAACCGCGCTTGATCAGTTGTTTGTTGCTGTCCGTTGCCATGAGTTTGTCCCTGTCAGCAGCGCTCCTCCGCGCCGCCGAGGACAACGGCTCCATCACCTACGAACCCAAGGACGGACCCGGCAAGGGGAAGCACATCGTCTTCATGGCGGGCGATGAAGAATACCGCAGCGAAGAAGCGCTGCCGATGCTGGCCAAGATTCTGAGCCAGCGCCACGGCTTCAAGTGCACCGTGCTCTTCTCGATCAACGAGGACGGCACGATCAACCCGATGAAGAGCGAATCGCTGTCGAATCCCGCGGCGCTCGATTCGGCCGATGCGATCATCATGTCGCTGCGCTTTCGCAAGTACCCCGAGGACGTCGCCAAGAAGTTTGCTGACGCAATCGAACGTGGCGTCCCCGTCATCGGCTTGCGCACCAGCACGCATGCCTTTAGCGGTGTCCAGGGCAAGTACAAGGATCTGAACCGCTTTGGCAAAGATGTCCTCGGCGAAAACTGGGTCAGTCACTGGGGCGGACACAAACGCGAAGCAACGCGCGGCGTCATCGAACCGGGCGCGGGGGACTCGCCGCTGCTAAAGGGTGTGACCGATGTCTTTGGTACCAGCGATGTGTACGAAGCATATCCCCCGGCCGATGCCAAGATTCTGCTCCGCGGCCAAGTTCTCAAGGGAATGACGCCCACCGACGAACCCGCGAGCTACGATAAGAAACGCGCGACCGACAAGGCCATGCAAGGCGTCAACGATCCGATGATGCCAATCGCTTGGACGCGCGAAGTCAAAAACGCCGCGGGCAAGACGAACAAAATCCTCTGCACGACCATGGGCGCGGCGACCGATTTGACCAGCGAAGGGCTCCGCCGCTTGGTCGTGAACGGCGTTTATTGGGGACTCGATCTGCCGGTCCCGGACAAGGCCGACGTCGCGTACGTCGACGACTATCAACCGCTCATGTATGGCTTCAACACCTATCGCGCCGGCTTGCGGGCCAGCGATCATGCCCTCGGCAAAGTCCTGCCCGAAGGGACGAAGCCGGAACCGCCGGTGAAGAAGTAGCGAGTATTAAAATCTTTTGCAAGCAATTTCGTTCATCGCTATGACGCAAGCGGGTGGGTAGTCTACCCAACACGCTTGCGTCATAGCGCTTGCAGGACATGAAATGCAATTACAAACAGCTTTGCCCGCAAATCTTCTCAAAAAGTAACCCGCAAAGTCGAGAAAACCGCTAGGAATTCTCCGAAAAACGCCTTTCTTTCGGCGTCTGGAATACAGCGGCTCAACAGGAGCGAAACCTGTTGGGATCGAGTACGATAAAAGATTGAATTACGGGCAACCGCCGCGCGTCTTTTAATTGAACCTTGTCGGGAGACGAGATGAACGTCAACGGATCGAAAACTTGGCCCCGATTTCTGCTGCGCACGCTGGCCGTTGCGGTCTTGGCCGCGCTGGTTGTGGGCAGCTTGCCCGGGCACGACTCGGCCGTCGCTGCCGACAAGCCGAATGCCAAGGGCCCCATCGCCAAAGGCAAGGGGAAGTTCGATCCCGAGAAGCGCGAAGAGAAGAAACTCGAAAAGCTCAAGGACTCGGTCCCCGCCGCGCCGCAGCGCCAAATCACGATCGCCAAGGTCGATGCCAGCAAAGCCGACTTCGTCCGATCGGCCGCCGCGCGGATCGACTCGCTCGTCGAAGCGAACTACAAAAAGTATGGCGTCGAGCCGAACCCGGCGCTCAGCGACGAACTCTTCATCCGCCGCATTTATCTCGACATCACCGGCACAATCCCGACGCTTGACCAGGTCCGCTCGGCGCTCGCGAAGCGCAGCACTCCGAATTGGCGCGCCGCGCTGATCGATCACCTGCTGAACACCGATGGCTACGCGAGTCATCAGTACAACTTCTGGGCGGACATCCTCCGCCTGCAAGATGGGCGAATCTTGAAGTCGCTCACCGCGTCGCCCTACAACGAATGGGTCCGCCGCGCGATCGAGACGAACATGCCGTATGACAAATTCGTTTACGAAATGCTCTCGGCCACGGGCAAGGGTCTCGACAATCCGGCGACCGGCTACATCCTCCGCGATGCCAACATGCCGCTCGACGCGTTGAACAACACAGTGCGCGTGTTTCTCGGGACGCAGATCGGCTGCGCGCAGTGCCACGATCACCCGTTCGATCGCTGGACGCAGCAAGAGTTCTATCAAATGGCGGCGTACACCTACCCAATGACATACGGGCAGAACGTCCCCGGTCAGCGGAAGATGTACGCCACGGCGCGCGAAGAAATTAAAAAGGCTGACGGCGTCACCACCAAGGGCGGAGGTGCCAAGTATCGCCCGATCCTCGAGGGCAACCTGCTCGCGGTCGCCGATGGCAATGCCAGGCTCAAGTACCCCGAGGGCATCGATGGAAAGGGCGTCAAGGCGGGCGAGGTCGTCAAGCCGCACGCGATCTTCGATCCGCCGATCACGCTGACCAGCAGCGAAACGCCGCGCGCCGCGTTCGCGCGGTGGATGACCTCGCCCCAGAATCCGCGCTTCGCCAAAACGATCGCGAACCGGCTCTGGAAACACGTCTACGGCGTCGGCCAGATCGAACCGTGCGACGACATGAAGGACGATACAATCGTTGAGAACCCGGAATTGATGACGGCGCTGACGAACCTGATGGTGAATTTGAAGTTCGACACCAAGGAATACCTGCGGATCCTCTACAACACCAAGACCTATCAGCGCGAAGCGACTCGCGCCGAAGTCGATGTCTTGGCGTATCACTTTCCCGGACCGGTGCTCCGCCGCATGACGGCTGAACAAGTCTGGGACTCGTTCGTGACCCTCGCCGCGTTCGATAATCCCAACGCGTACCATAAACCTTCGTCGAAGGGCGAGACGAGCATCCTCAGCGTGGATGTCACCAAGCTGACGGGCGAACAATTGCTCAAACGCCTCGGCGAGTTTAACGAGTACACGAGCAAGAAAGCGCAAATCGCGCGCACCGCGGACTACGCCTACAAGAGTTTGGTTCTCGTCCGCGCGAGCGAACTCACGACGCCGTTGCCGCCAGGGCATTTTCTGCGGCAGTTCGGGCAATCGGATCGCGAACTGATCGAAGGGGGCAACACCGACGGCAGCGTGCCGCAAGCGTTGCAGATGTTCAACGGCCCAATCACGCACATGCTGCTCGAGCCGGACTCGCTCCTGGCCAAGAACGTGCTCAAGGAAAGCAACCAGGCCGATCAAATCGACGTCATGTTCCTCAGCGTCCTCAGCCGCCGCGCCACCAGCGACGATCGCCGCATCGCCGACGCCGAAATCCGGAAGTACGGCAAAGCAGGCTACGGCAACATCATCTGGGCCCTCGTGAACACGCCGGAATTTTTGTTCGTGCAGTGATGCGACGCATCACTCCTCGTTACCAAGCCCCAGCTTGGTAACGTGAACTACCAACAGACTCCGATATAAGAAACAAGCCACTGAGCCGGGGACGTAAGTCCCCGGATGAACCACGCAAGACTCTCTGATAGCAACGACTCTCCTCGCTCAGCCGGGGATTAACATCCCCGGCTCAGAAATTACAACTCGAGAACTTTCATGTTGAATCAAGAACTCCACCGCCGCGATCTCATGTCCTACGCCGCGCGCACGATGCTCGGCGTCTCCGTCGGCGGACTCGTGCTCGGCCGCGATTCGTTCGGCAACGAAGCGACGAGCGGATCGGCCACCACCGGCAAAGCCAAGCACGTCATCATCCTTCGCATGCGCGGCGCGATGACGCACATCGACACGTTCGACCCCAAGCCGGGCCGCGAAGAACAAGGCGAGACCAAGGTCATTTCGACCAAGACCGCCGGCCTGCAATTCGGCGAGTATCTGCCGAGCCTTGCCAAGCTCACCGATCTGATGGCAGTGATCCGCTCCGTCACGACGACGACGGCCGACCATCAACAGGCGACGTACCTGCTCCAAACCAACTACCGCGCGATCGCCAGCATCGTCCACCCCGCGATGGGCGCGATGGCCAACCACATGCTCGGCAGCCGCAAGAAAACGTTGCCCGACTACGTCGTCGTCGGCCAAGGCGAGCGCCACCCGGGTGCCGGCTACCTCGATTCCAAGTTCACGCCCGTGCCGGTCGGCGATCCGAACCTGGGTCTGCAAAACACAACGCGGCCCAAGTACCTGAACGATCAACTGTTCAAGGAACGGCTCGACCTGATCAACAAATTCGGCAGCGGGTTCCGCCGCAAGTATCCGCAGAAGCAAGTCGACGCCTACGCCGAGTTCTATCGCCAAGCAGTCGAGCTGATGAGCAGCGAAGACCTCAAGGCGTTCGACCTCAACCAAGAAAAAGAGACGATCCGCGACGCGTACGGCCGGACGCAATTCGGCCAAGGCGCGCTCCTCGCGCGGCGGCTCGTCGAACACGACGTCCGCTGGGTCGAAGTCAGCTTCGGCAACTGGGACATGCACGACGGCATCTACGAGGACAACCGTCTGCCGAGCATGGCGGGCGAGCTCGACACCGTCATGGCGGCACTGCTGACGGACCTGAAGTCGCGCGGCCTGCTCAAATCGACGCTCGTCGTCCTCGCCAGCGAGTTCGGCCGCTCGCCCAAGATCAACGACCGCGCCGGCCGCGACCATCACCCCGGCGTCTTCAGCTGCGTCCTCGCCGGTGCCGGCATCAAAGGCGGCCAGGCTTACGGCAAGTCGGACGAGAAGGCGTTCCGTCCGGCGGAAAACGGCGTCGACATCGCCGACGTCAACGCGACCGTCGGCGCAGCGCTCGGGATCAAGCTCGACAAGGAAGTAATCAGCAAATCAGGCCGGCCGTTCAAATTCGCGCACGACGGCAAACCGATCTCGGCGATTTTGTCGTAGAAGACGCGCGCTCAGCAAAAGTAAGAAGCTCCTCCCGAATCCCCGTTTAGCGGCGACTCGCAGAGGAGCGTTTTCATTGCGCTCCAATGCGCGCTGCATTCAGAATGGGACACTGATGGGACTGATGAGACGGATTTGCACTGATAAGAAAATTGTGCAATACAGTAGTCATGCGTCCGTCCATGTTCATCAACGAAAATCCAATTCCCGTGAATGAAATTCTCGGGTCGCGCACACGTTGGGTTTTCGATGCGCCCGATCGTGTCGAGAGCATGATCTTGCAAAGCAATCAGGACTTATTCAGAAGTCCGCTCAAGGATTATCGAGTTCTCGCACGCGGGCCAGAGCTGACGAAAGTACAAATCGCTTCGTTGCAAGTGATGGTTTTTGACCCGTTGTCATTCTACGATGGCAGGCCTCTATTCAGGCGATTTCCTTCGCTGCCGAACTTTGCTTTCCGAGTGCAGCGAGAGGACACATCGCTCGAGTTATTAGTCGATCTACTCAATCCTGGCTGGGAGTTTTATTGCGAGAATGAGTTTCACATGGGCTGGCATTGGGTTGATCGTGAAATGGTGACGTTAGCAAAGGCGTTGTTTCCCGAGTATGCCTCAGAAAGTTCAAGCTCGATGTGGAAACGCGGCGCTATCAAGAAACTTGCCGAGACGAAAAACTGAGTAACTCGATTCCGACTTGCAATTCACAGTCTCCTCCGTGCCGCTCTGAATTTCCTCCGTCCCTCCGTGCTTCGCATTTGCATTTTGCATTTAAATTTTGCATTTTGCATCACTACTGTCCGGCTGAGGAATTTGAAAATTGTTTGAACTCGGCGCTGCTTAAAGACTTGCGGCGTTTTTTCAGCGCGCACGACTTGAAATCGTTCGGAACGAAAACGAGTGTTTTTTACCGTTGACAGAAAATTGCTGCG
>JBGSSS010000059.1:0-51317 GCA_041736895.1 Pirellulales bacterium | reverse complement strand
CGGCCCGTCGCCGCTAAACGATCAAGGATAAGTCTTCCCATTTCTCTATTCTTCATTTTCGAATCTCGAACTTGCAAACTTCCCAACAATTCGCCGTCGAAGTCGTCCGGCAATTGCGTGCCGCGGGTTATCAAGCGCTCTTCGCCGGCGGGTGCGTGCGCGATCAACTGCTCGGCAACGAGCCTAAGGACTACGACGTTGCGACTGATGCGACGCCGGACCAAGTCATCGCCGCGTTTCCGAATCGCAAGACCCTCGCCATTGGCGCGGCGTTCGGCGTGATTGCCGTTGTTGGCCCGCGCAGCGCCGGAATGGTCGAGGTCGCGACGTTTCGCCGCGACTTGGCCTACAGCGACGGTCGGCGGCCCGATTGCGTCGAGTTCTGTTCGCCCGAGGAAGACGCGCAGCGCCGGGATTTCACGATCAACGGCATGTTCTATGATCCGTTGGAGGAGCGCGTCCACGATTACGTCGGCGGGCAAGCCGATCTGCAGCGCGGCCTGATCCGCGCGATTGGCGAACCGCGCGAACGCTTCACCGAAGACAAGCTGCGGTTGCTCCGCGCGGTGCGCTTTACGGCGCGCTTCGAGTTCAAGCTCGATGAGGAAACCCAGGCCGCGATCCAAGAACTTGCCCCGCAACTCCGCAGCGTCAGTGTCGAACGGATCAGCGAAGAGCTGCGCAAGATGCTCGTCGTTCCGCGCCGTGCCGGCGGAGTTCGTTTGCTGCGCGAGACGAACCTGCTCCAGGTGATCTTTCCCGAATGGGAAGATTTGCTGTTTCGAGACCTGTCGCTGGAAACCGATCGCTTCGGCCAGGTCTGGGATAGCATGCTTGCTGAACTCGAAGGCCTCGACCAACCATCGTTCCCGCTAGCACTTGCAGTGCTGTTGGCACCGCTGCCGGCATTGCTCCCAGGGGGCAAGAACGACGAACAATTGAGAAAAGAACAAGCAAGCCGGAAGCAGCAAGAACAGCCTGAAAAGGATCGGTTCACGCTCAACGACTTCCGCAAGATGTACGAACAAATTCGTAAGCTCGGGTCGATGGGCAAGTGGCTCGGCATGATCCCCGGCATGGGCGGGCTCAAGGAAATCCTCGGCGACGAAAACCTCGACGAGACGATGAAGCGCTACTTTGCGATGATCGACTGCATGACCGAGTCCGAACGCTTGCAGCCGCACACAATCGAACAAAGTCGGCGCGAAAAGATCGCCGCCGATTCCGGCACGCAGCCTATCGAAGTCGCCGAACTCCTCAAGCAGTTCGACATATTGGCCGACATGATGAAAAACATGGCCGGCAAAGGGATGAGTGATCGGATGGCCATGATGAAACAAATGCAGGAGATGATGTCCAACCCCGGCGGCATAGCGAAGCCCCCGAAGCCACCGCGCATGGCCCAAGATCCGGTGAAGCGTTTCGTGCAGCAGGTCGGGCGGCGGCTGAAACTATCCAACGACGAAATCGACGCCACGTCGTGGCTCGTGCGCCAGCAAGACGCGCTCTTCGACGCGGCGACGAAGCCCTGGTCTGAAGTGCAGCCGCTCTTGATCATGCCCTGGGCCGGGGCGCTGCTGCATTGGAGCGATGTCCGCGCGCAAATTTGCCGCTCGCCTACCGCGTCGCTGGCTTGGTGCCGGGAACGCTTGGCCTGGCCGCCAGAGCAACTCGATCCGCCGCCGATACTGACTGGCGACGATCTGATCAAAGGCGGCATCAAGCCCGGGCCGCTTTTCACCGGCCTGCTCGCGCAGCTCCGCGTGAAACAACTTGACGGACAGTTGACGACCAAAGACTCCGCCTGGGAATGGCTGCGGAATCTTTGATCGCTATGACGCAAGCGTAGGGTTACCCCTACGCTTGCGTCATAGCGAATATTTGAATCATTTACGCTTTCACCAACTCCAACGTCGCCCAGAGACTTGGATCCTCGGCGATCGGAAACTGGCTGTTGAGCGCCAGGGCGATCGCGCCGAGTTCGCGATCCTCGACGGACCAAAAGAAGCCGAGCTTCGGATGCTCGTCGGCATCGAACCCGGTGAGCGCGCTCGTGGGAATGACGGCTTCGATTTGATAACCGCCGCTGATTTTTTGACTGGTAATGAGCAGCGTCTTTTGCCGGACGGGTGTGGCGTTTTCCCGCGCGCGGTTGATCAGCGTTTGTTCCGCAACGGGCTGGTCGAGCCGCGGTCCGCCGCCGCTAGGCAAGAAGACGAACTGATGGCAGAACCGGCTCGCGCGGTGGATGTTGTGCGTGTCGCGCGTATCGATCCAAACCCGCAACCCATCGCTGGCGTCGAGCATGTTCGCGCGGCACCAAGGAGATTGCTTCTTGCCGGTGACGCTGGCGACAAAATGGAGCGCCGTCGGATTCCAGGCCGCGCGGACTTCGACAATCGGCGGCGCGCCATCGAGCGCCGAAAACGACGGCAATAGATACGATTCATCGAGCGCCAGACCCAGTGTGCCGGCCTTGGGATGCGGCTGGCACGGGAGCGAAAAACGAAACAAGGCACTCGACGGAAGCAGGTCGTTGGTCATGCGGGAAGTTTCTCAACCGCGTTAGCGAGGGCGTATCAGCTTGGATACCGGATCAAAATGCGACAAAGAACTTGAGTATAACAAATTCGCGCCAGAGAGAATCCACCAAAACTCCTGTCTGACTCCCTCCCCTTGATGGGGAGGGCTGGGGAGGGGTGATGTTGGTCGTGCGATGTGAGGTAAGTCAAAAAATACTATGCACGAAGGGTTATGGGGATGGCGCAGGTTCTGCTTTGCACCCAACCCCCTCCCTAACCCTCCCCGCAAGGGGGAGGGAACCAAACCAGTTTTGGGGAATTCCGTCGTGCTACTTACTTCCGCTCCGCCGCCGATGTCCCCGGCGTCGCCGCTGTGTTGTTGAGTTCGGCCTGGGCTTGCTTGACCTTGTTCCACAACTCGCCGTTTGCGTTGTTCAGAGCCATGCGATAGTACGATTGCGCGAGCGAGACTTTTCCCCGCGCGGCCATCGCTTGGCCCATCGCCAGTTGTTCCTCGGCTTGCTTTTGCCGCTTGTCCCGCGCGGCGATCTCTTCTGGTGTTGGTGGATAATCTCGAAGCACGCAAGTAAAGCCGGGAAAATTTCCGACGGCTCGGATCGGTGCTAAATTGGGATCGCCCAGGGGTTGAGGCACCGCTGCTGGCGCTGCGACACGATTGGGCGGGGCATTGTTGCGAACCTGCCGCCGAAATTCATCGGCCGACATTCCGCCGAGCAGCGCGCGGTCCATCGCGTCCATGTCGTGAATCTGCGCGGTGACGCTGAAGTTGCTCGTCGTTCCGCCGTTGGCGATGCCGCGATTGTTGAACAGCGGCCCCGCAGGTCCAAGCAGCGGCGTCCCGCGATAGTTCGAACCCGAGAACGATGTGGTATTCCCGCCCAGCGACGCCGTCCCATGGTCGGGCACACTGACCGTCGTGCTGACGCCGGAGAATCGGAACGTCGGCAGTTGGACGGCCTGCGCATAGAGGGATTCCGTGCCGGCTAGCAAGGTAACGATTATGAAAGCAGCAACGCGCGGCATGGTTTACCTAGGGCGTTGAAGGTTGAAGACAAAGTTGCGTTCATTTTAGGGCATCGAGACTTACGAAGGCAAGCAACGGGTGGTTTGGGTAGTGATACCGTTTGAAGAAGCACAAACAGTATCCCGCGAGCGGATGACGTGAGTTACCCGGTTATTTTGGCCGACGGTATCACTACCGTAATTTGCAGAAAGGGAAAAGGGAAAAGGTAGTATTTTCCACCTTTTTCCTTGTCCCTTTTCCCTTCTTCTTTCGCCGTTTTCCTATGAATTTGGATTCTTTGTCCTCTACTTATGCCCACCCCCGCTAGTGGAGATAGCAAGGCAGGAATTGATACTCCCGCCACACCATTTTGAGAGCTTTGTGCCCTCACCGCGGTTCGAGTCATTCGCTCCTTGCCCTCTCAGAAAAGGAAATATGCCATGTCAGTCCGTCGTTTGTCGGTGGTCGGTTGTTTGTTGGCGGCGTTGGGGCTGCTGCTCGGTTCGGCAAGTTCGGCGGTTGCGAACCCAGGGCATCATGGTTACGGTGCACGGAATGTTTACGCTGTGCCAAATGCTTATCCTGTGCAGCAGTTGCCCTGTGCCGGCGAGTCGAATTTGATGGTCGCGATCAATGCGATGAACCAAGCGCTGCGGATTCCGCAGCACCAAGAAGTCGCGCTTAACGCGGCCGAGTACCAAATCAAAATGGCGCTGCGGATCCAAGAATGCAACCATGTGCAACGCGATCTGAACGGAGCGCTGCAGATGTTGAACGCCTATCGTTACCGCCGCGATCCAGCGGCGTTGCAAGCGGCCCTGGCACGGACGGAATGTGCGTTGAACGAACTGCGTGAGCATTGCCTTGCCGAGCAACAAGCGATACGCCCGATGTTGCCGCCGCCTCCGCCGCCGGTGGTGTATCCTTCGGTCTATCCCGTGCCTTACCAAAATCGTTCGCTGACCATTTCGAAGGGCGCGTTTTCGATCACGATCCCACTGAATCGCTAGGCCGCGAACGGACAATTTGAAACAACAACATCCCCTCTTGGTTCCCCTGGGTGAATCAAGGGGGATTTACGTTGGAGTCTTGCTTAGAATAACAATGTTCCGTCATTGCAAATCTTCCTGGCAAGCAACTCCCTTTCGCTATGTGTATCGGCATCGCTCTCGACGCGCGGATTTTGACCGAGACATTTCTCTCACGCTTCGGGCTACGCGCGCGGATGCAGAGCGATCTGTTTAATAGTCCCGCGGAACTGCAATTCCGTTACAACGATCCGATTCCGCAATTGCCGATTCAGCTCGCCGAGGGCGAGGCTTGGGACTTGGTCCTTTGGGGGAATCGCGATAATCCGGACTCGCGTTTGCCGCGTACTGGCTGGGCGCGCGAAGAAAGTGTCATCGCCGGCAAGTGGCGCTCGCTGAAACCCGAGCCGGTGATCATTCCGGCCCAGCGGGGATGCGAGAAAGGCGTCTGGTTCCCGATCAAGATCGGGATGCAAGGGTTGCTCGTGGCCGACGAACATCGCACGCCGCATGTCTTTATGCTGACGCGTGCGGCAACGCCGGAATACGCGGCACTGACGAAACACGATCGCATGCCGCTCTTTGTGTAACGCCGTTAATCCCGTTTAGCCACGACGCGCAGCGGAGTTTGATCAAAAGAAACGCTACTTTTTCTCGCTCTGCAACCGTGTCAGCGAAAGGTTCTGTAACTCGCGGAGGTTCTCGCAGCAAGCGGTAAAACTAAGCCGCTGCCGCAAGTCGGTGCTGAGCGCTCGGCCGCCCAGAATGATCGGGATTTTGAGCCCTTGCGCCGCATCCTCCAATTGATTGAACTCGCGTACAAAAGCGGCCTGATCGTCGATGTGCGATGCGCTGAGCCAGAACAATCTCGGCCGCTGCTCGCGGAGCGCGGCAATCAATGTTGCGGCGGGCAGATTGCAGCCGAGTGTAATAGCCTGCCAGCCTTGCTCGCGCAACACCGATTCGACCATCATCGAAGGAATCTGATAGTGATCGCTGGGCAGCGTCGCCCCAAGCGCGAGCGGAGCCCCGCGAGGAACCGGCGGAATCGCCAGCGATAACTCATTCAACACGCGAAAGACGATCTCGCAGGCGCGGCGCTCGCGATAGATTTCGAGTTCGCCGCATTCCCAGGCGATGCCCAGCCGTTGAAAAACAACCGCAATGACTTGGTCGCAAATCGGCGCAATGCCATGGCCCGCGCGATATAGCTCAAAAACGATGCTGCGCGCCTGGTCAAGCTCCGAGTTTTGCAGGACGCTCGTCAGCGCTTCGACCGCCCGATCCAAAGTCGCAATCGATCGGCCCGACGACTTGGGCAACCCGAGCAATTCGGGCTCCGCGAGGTCTTTGCCCCGTTCTCGTGCAAAGGCCAAGACCGCGGTGACCGGCAATTTACGATGGCCGCCGACCGTGCGCACGATTGGGATCAGACCCTGATCGCACCAGCGCTTCAGTGACGATTCACTGACGCCAAGGGCGCTGGCAGCTTGAGCAGGAGAGAGATGGGTTTGCATAAAAGCGGCAGTCAAATCCGGTCGATTCGGGCAAAGAATCAACAACACACGTTATATTGCACTATAAACACCGAGGAAATTCAAGCAAGGGATAAGCACTTTAACTATATGCAAGAGAAAGGCTTACGACCAAAGGTTAAAAGTATTTTCAATTTCTTTTTTGACTTTCGGGAGAAAACCCATAGATTGATGTGAACGTTTTGAACGTTTTTCGGTTTCTGTCAGCGACGACATCCTTTCTTCGGTAAAACGGGTCGGAAACAAGGAGATTCCCTTGGCAGCGACATTAAAACAACGCAAAATCCGCACGCAGGTTCCTTCAGCGCCGGCCGAACTCATGCGGCCGCAGCCAGAACCGCGGCAAGCCAGTCCCAATTCCAAGGCGGCGCTGCAGCATCGAGCCCGGGCAATTAAGGAAATGCCGCTCGATTTTATCCGGCATCCGAGCTTCTCCCGCGCGGGGAGCGAACGGCAAATTCTGTCCGCGGAGCCGCGGACAGATGCCACGCAAAACGATTCCAGCAGCACTGAGCTTAGCGAAATTGGACAATCGCCGGTTTACATCGCACAGCTCTACAGCACGGCGCTCCTAACGGGTGAGCAAGAGCGGCATCTGTTCCGGCAGATGAATTATCTGCGCTGTCGAGCGAACCGGCTGCGGCGCAAGTTGAATGTCGCAGCGCCGAGCCGAAGCCTGATCGAGAGCATTCAGCAAGATCTGCAGCAAGCGAATCTTGTTAAGTCGAGAATTATTCAAGCCAACCTCCGGCTCGTGGTGTCCATTGCCAAGAAGTTCGTAAACCCGGCGAACTCACTCGAGGAACTCATCAGCGATGGCAACATCGCGCTGATCCGGGCGGTCGAAAAATTCAACTTTGCACTCGGCAATCGGTTCAGCACCTACGCGACTTATGCGATCCAACGCAACTATTTCCGGATGGTCAGCCGCGGCCGCCGTCAGCGCGAACGATTCCTCAGCGACGAAGAGCGTTTAGCGGTTATCCCACAAGAGGTGCGTGATCAGCCGGTCGATGGGACGAGTTTGAGCCAACTGCAAAAGTCCTTTGGCAGCTTGCTGCAAAAACTCAATCCGCGCGAGCGAAAGATCATCGAACGGCGATTCGGCTTCCACGACCAAGAACCGAAAACGTTCAAGGAACTCGGGCACGAACTCGGCGTCTGCAAAGAACGGATCCGCCAGATTCAAACGCGGGCGATGGAAAAACTCCGCCAGTTCGCTGAGACGGAGCAAATGCTGCGAGCTTATGATGATCGAGTGTAGCCAAAGTCGTGAGACTTTGGATGATATGCTCTGAAAGCTCGTCTACATCAACCTCCAAGGTCTTACGACCTTGGCTACTTGGCGGCAAATTTGTCTTGGTAGACGCTCGAGATGATCTGCCGAAATTTGCCGTTGGCGGCACGGGGAATTTCTTCGACATAATCAAACTGGTAGCGCATTTTGTCGCCTAGGTATTGCAGCAGCAGCGTACGCAAATTCGCCTCGTCGATTTCGGAATAACGCGGCGTGCGGACGATTTTGAGGATCACTAGATCCGGCTCCGGCTGGATCAATTGCGCCGCTTCGATGTTCGCGCTATCCTTAAAGAGAAAATCCAAACGCCCCATCTGCCGGCCATCGGGTGTGATGATGTATGACTCGATCCGGCCATCGATGCGGTCCACCATACGCGTTGTCCGTCCGCAGCGACAATCGCCGGGGTGCATCGTCGCTACGTCGCCGATCTGATAACGAATCAGCGGCATCACGGGGTTTTGAAAGCCCGTGCAGACGATTGCGCGCTGTTCGCTGGGCAACCCGGGGAGCGGCAAAAATTCGTTGTACCCAAACTCGAAATCGTCGTGATAGATCTGCTCGGCGCAGGAGCTTAAATTGCCGCAATGCTCGGACGCGCCGTATTGATCGATGACCGTGGTTTGCAGAGCTTCTTCAATCACCTCACGCTGATGCGGCAGCAACGTTTCCGCGCCGGTCGAAACATAGCGCGGCGGATAACGGAGTTTGATTCCTTCTTCGCGCAGGTAGGTCGCCAAGAGATACAAACCCGAGGGATAGCCGCTGTAATACGCGACCTGACGCGTTTGCAGGTACTCGACCAGCGCGGCCATGTTCTGTTGGAGCATGTGGTGGATCGAGACATAGGTCTGATGCATCGGCCGATTGCGCCGCCAAAACGGCGGGCGCATGTCGCTAAGCGGGACGACGCTCCGGCCAGCAAAGACAATGAACTCGTCATCGATCGTGAGCCCAAACCGCCGGCGATGCCGCCACCAGACGGCCCATTGCCATGGCAGCGTGTCGAGATCCTCGCGCAGCTTGAGCGCGGTGCCGGTCGTGCCGCCAGTTTTGCTCGTGGCAATGCGTTTTGCCGGCCAATCACGCGCTTGCAGATCGTCATACCGATGGCGGACCGTCGCCTTATCCAAGAGTGGCAGCTTCCCAAGATCGCTCGGGCCGCGAATATCAGCAGGGACGAGCTTGCGCTCATCCATCACCTCGCGATAGTAAGGGACATGCTCATAAGCGCGGGCGATCAGCTTTTGCAGTTGCTCCTCTTGATACGCCAACTGTTCGGCCGGCGACCACCATTGTGATTTTTCGAGAAACTCGAGCGCGCGGAAGAACGTCGCGTTGTAGCGCTGCCGGCGAATTCGATAGCCGGCCAAGGTGCAAGCGACATTCTGCGCCCAAATCGGCAGGCGTTCGTAGATCGAAAAGAGTCGCGATTGGGCCATTTGGTCAATGTAGCCAAAGTCGTAAGACTTTGGATAATGTGCTCTTAAAGTGAGTTCGCCCCAATCAAATCGCTATGACGCAAGCGGGTGGGTAGACTACCCACCCGCTTGCGTCATAGCGATGAATTATTCACAAGACTTTCAACACCGCCGCGCCAACCATGATGCGGCCGCGCGGCGAGCATCCCCCGTTGATGCTGCAAGTCGCCAAGCTTGCCTTGCCATGGCATGTGATCGCACCGCACGTTGACTTCTTGCCAGGTTCCCGCGGTCAGCGGAAACCCGACAGCGGCAAAGGCTTGGCGGACGATCGGGATTTTCTCGACCTCGAAGCCCATCAGCACCGCGCACGCCGCATCGACGGCCGCCGGATTGTCGCCGAAGAGAACACACCGCGATTCTAAGGGATCGGGGTCCATCGGCCCGTTGCCTTGACCGCCGAGGATGCCATCGACGAAGCAGAGGTAGGGCTTCTGCGCTTCGATTTTCGGTTCGCGCATGGTTCCGTTCGGATTGCCATAGAGAACAAGCTTGTTCAGGTCGAGAACCATCCGCCAGGTCGTGTCGTTGCCGTGCCAGTTGCCGCTGCGAATGGTTTGATCGCCGTCCCCGAATACTTTCTTGCCGGCCTTGCGCGCGCGCTTCAGGAGCCATGTCCCCACGCCGGGCATCGCGAGAGCCAGCTTGCGCAGCGTCTGCGCGCCGCGATGCTCCAGCCGAGTCTTCCACGATTGGTTCGGGAACTGATCCCCGCCATCGCGCGGCGTGCCGACGGTGTGATGCGGCAGCCAGTTCTTGTCGCCATTCACGCCGACCAGATTCTTCAAGTTGACCGTGATGCCGGCCTTCTTGTGCGTCTTGAGCTTCGGCAGATTGATGAAGACGTCACAGGTGATCGACGAACGGCTGAGCAAGTACTCGTGCTTGCCGCCGGTGTGATGACTGTTGAGTGTGTCGTCGTCGTAATCCGCGCCGTAGTACCGCCCGCCGCCGTGATGCTTCGCAAACTCGCTACGGTCGGCCAGGTCGTACGCGATGTAACCCTCAGGATCGCCGGGCAACTGATGCCGCGCGACGATCACCTCGTCGACGTTGTCCCATTCTTCTTTGCGCAAGTCGACGATTTCAAACGTCACACCCCGCGCCGCAAAGGCCGCGGCAATCTCGTGTAGGCCGAGCAGTTCGGCCATCTTCTTGAAACGTGAATCGGTCTGCGGCGCGTCGGCGACGACGATTTTTCCGCTGCCGCGCAATGCGATCGCCACATAATCGGCGACAGCACGAATGATGCTCCCGTGCGTGATGACGTAACGCCAACCTTCGGGATCGCGGGGGTGGGCTTCCTTGACCAGGTTCGGCTTGAGCATCACCGTTTGCCCCGGCTTCACCCAGCGGCCCAGTGGGTTCCATTCGGGTGTGCCGAAATGCTCCGGGTCCAATTCTGCCAGCCGCAGCGTTTCGCGCACCGCGGCGTAGACCTCGTTCGACTCCGAACTCACTTCCGCAGCGGCGGGATACTCGGGATAGCGCGTCGCGGGATCGTAAGGCGCGGCGCTCGGATAAGCGGCGGCCGAAGTCCGAGCAACAGCAAGATCCAAAGAAGGCATCAGAATTCGCGGAGCCAAATGTGTAAGATATTCCTCTAGTATAGCTTGCTTTTCGAAACCCGCGAATCGCGTTTTTTGTAGCCCGTAGCGTTAGCGAGGGCGACAAAAAACAGACGCACATTCCTTTGCCGACTCTTCAAGCGGTAGCCTTGCATGCCGATACGCCCGCGAACAGATACTGCCGAATTGGTGCCGTCGCATCACGAGCTTGAGCCATTGCCGCGCGAGTTTTTTGCGCGCTCGGCACTGGTCGTCGCGCGGGCGTTGATCGGCAAGTGCCTAGTCCGAGATTTCAACAATCGCGAGCGTGTTGTCTGGCCGATCACCGAAACCGAAGCCTACATCGGCGCGCACGATTTGGCCTGCCACGGGCGTTTCGGCGAAACTCCGCGTACGGCTGTCATGTTCGGACCCGCGGGCGTTTGGTACGTCTATTTCATCTACGGCATGTACTGGATGCTCAACGTCGTGACCAATACACCGGGCATTCCGGCCGCCGTATTGATCCGCGCCGCAGGGCCGGCGAACGGGCCGGGTAAGTTGACGAAGCATCTTGGAATCACTCGCGCGGAAAATGGGTTGCCAGCAGAATGCGCGAGCAAGCTTTGGATCGCGGACGCGGGCTTAAGTGTTTCGCGAAAGGAACTTGTTCGTACGCCGCGCATCGGCGTCGATTACGCGGGGGATTGGAAGGAGAAGCAGTATCGGTTTGTGTGGAAAAATGCTTAGCCGGACCGTCCACGGCCGGAGAACATACCTGCCGTGGACGGCCCGGCAAAGCAAGAATCCGACGATTTTCCGTGCTTAGATGCGTAATTCTCGGGATTTCCCTCTTCCCCCGATTGCGAAACCGCCCCAAATTCTGCTAAATTGCTAGTTCGCGCCATATCCGGCCGTCCTATTTGGGCTTCCGCTTTGGTTGTCCAAGTCCAGTTCGCCCACGGGTCAGGCGGCTGAATTGTGTTTCCTCGGGAACACCCACTTGGCATGCCCCCACTGACCGTCGGCTGAGCCATGTTTGATTCCCTGCAAAATAAGCTGTCTGATGCGTTTCGTTCTTTGCGCGGCAAAGCGAAACTTTCCGAAGCGAATATGCGCGAGGGGCTCGACCTGGTTCAAAACGCTCTGCTCGAAGCCGACGTCAGTTATCCCGTCGTTCAAAAATTCATCGCCGACATCTCGGCGGAAGCTCTCGGCGAACGGGTCATCAAATCGCTCGACCCGACGCAGTTGGTCGCCAACATCGTCTACCAGAAGCTCGTTGAGCTGATGGGGCCGGTCGATCACTCGTTGCATCTCAAGAGCGGCGGCGAGATGACCGTCCTGATGATGTGCGGCTTGCAGGGTTCCGGCAAAACGACGACCGTCGGCAAGCTCGCGCGGATGCTCAAGGAGAAGGGGAAGCGGCCGTTTCTGGTCGCGGCAGACTTGCAGCGGCCTGCCGCGATCGAACAATTGCACGTCCTCGGCCAGCAACTGGCCGTGCCGGTCTACAGCGAAGCAGGTCAAACCGATCCCGTCACCGTCTGCATGAACGCGGTGAAAAAAGCGCGGGCCGACGGCGCGAACGTCGTGATCCTCGACACCGCGGGCCGGCTGCACATCGATGCCGAGTTGATGGACCAACTCAAGCGCATCGACGCCAAGGTCGGACCTGATCAATGTTATCTCGTCGTCGACGGCATGACGGGTCAAGACGCGGTCAACAGCGCTAAAGCATTTAACGACGCGTTGGAACTCGACGGCGTCATCATGACGAAGCTCGACGGCGATGCCCGCGGCGGCGCGTTGCTCAGCGTCAAAGCCGTCACCGGCGTCCCGGTCAAGTTCCTAGGCACGGGCGAGCACCTCGACGCGCTCGAAGAGTTTCATCCTGATCGCATGGCGGGCCGGATCCTCGGCCAGGGCGACCTAATGTCGCTCATCGAGACGGCGCAGACGAAGCTCGACGAAGACGAAATGCGGAAGCAGCAAGAACAGCTCGAAAAGGGCCAGTTCACGCTGATCGACTTCCGCAAGATGTACGACCAGATTCGCAAGCTCGGCTCGATGGGCAAACTGCTCGGCATGATCCCCGGCATGGGCGGGCTCAAGGACATGCTCGGCAACGAAGACCTCGACAAGTCGATGAAGCGCTACTTTGCGATGATCGACAGCATGACGCAAGCCGAGCGATTGCAGCCCAAGAACATCGACCAAAGCCGACGTAAGCGGATCGCCGCCGGTTCCGGCACTCAACCCAACGAAGTCAACGAACTCCTCAAGCAGTTCGACATGATGGCCGGCATGATGAAGAGCATGGCCGGCAAAGGAATGGGCGACCGGATGGCCATGATGAAGCAGATGCAGGGGATGATGGCCAACCCCGGCGCGTCGATGGCCCCGATGAAAAAAGATACCGGCACACGGCTCACGGCGCAGCAGCGAGCGGATTTGAAGAAACAGCGAGAGAAGGAACTCCGCAGGAAGAATCGCGAGAAGAGGAAGTAAATTCTCCAAGGAGATGAACTCCTTGGCTTTGAATTGCCCGACACATCCACACACACACAAACTTACACACACATCTTTCACCCGTTGGAGACCATTGCATGTCCGTACGTATTCGCATGAAACAAATGGGACGCAAGCACCGGCACTTTTTCCGGATCTGCGCCACCGACACCAAGAACCCGCGCGACGGCCGAATCATCGAAGAACTCGGCACCTACGATCCGCACATCAAGGACACCGATGCGCGCGTGACCTTTGATCAGGACCGCTTGGCTTATTGGCTGAGCGTTGGGGCGTTGCCGAGCGAACACGTCGCCGTGTTCATCAAGAAGTACGGCCCCAAGGGCTCGCACCTTGATCAACAAAAGTCGGCCGTTGAAAAGCTCCGCGGCCCCAAGGTCGTCGCCGAGGCCGGCGAACCAAAGTACATCCGCAAGAGCAAAGCCGAAGTCGAAGCCGAAGCTGCCGCCAAGGCCGCCGAAGCCGAAGCCAGCGTTGCTCATGCGACACCCGAAAGCGAAGCTCCTGCCGCTGAAGCACCAGCTGCCGAAGCGGCTCCAGCAGAAGCCGCCGCGAGCTAGTTTTAAGTCCCAAAATTGTCAATTGTCAATTTGCAGGAAAGCTGCCATGCGTTTCGACATCCTGACGCTGTTCCCCGAGATGTTTCCCGGGTACTTGGGTCAGAGCTTGTTGAAGCTAGCGATTGAGAACGGTCTCGTGGGCGTGCATTTGCACAACCTGCGGGACTGGTGTCTCAGCAAGCATCGGGTCGTCGATGATCGGCCGTACGGCGGCGGGCCAGGCATGGTCCTGCGGCCGGAACCGGTGGTCGATTGTGTGGAGAGTGTCCAAGCCGGACTCGCTCCGCCGAACCCGGCTGAACCGGACGCCGCTTGGCGCACGATCGGTCATCAGTTGAACAACGAAGTTCGTGAGCAAGGTCAGATACCCGACAAGGGACACTTGATTATGCTCACGCCGCAAGGACGCCGGCTGACGCAGCGCGTGGTCGAGGAACTCGCCGCGAAGCCGCGGCTGGTGTTGCTCTGCGGACGCTACGAAGGTTTCGACGATCGGGTCAGACAACTGCTCGAACCGGATGAAATCTCGATCGGCGATTATGTGTTGGGCGGCGGTGAAGTCGCCGCGATGGTCGTGGTGGATGCCGTGATTCGTTTGATCCCCGGTGTGCTGGGGCACGAACGAAGCGCGATCGAGGATTCCTTTAGCGACGAAGATCGTTGGCTCGAGGGTCCGCAGTTCACCCGCCCGCGCGAATACCGGGGCCTGACGGTGCCGGAAGTGCTGCTCGGCGGCAACCACGCTGAGATCGCCGCCTGGCGGAAGAACGAGAGCCTGCAAAAAACTCGGCAACGCCGGGCGGATTTGCTAGAAGAAGACAAATCAGATCCCAGGGGGTAAACCCCTGGGCTTTGCAAAAATACTCGCAACAGACAATTCAAAGTTCACAACTTTTACGAAGGAACACCCCATGAACCAGCAAGAAATTCTTTCGCTCTGTGAAAAACCGAGCATCAAAGCCGAACCGCTCAAGTTCGAAGTCGGCGACACCGTCGATGTTCACACGCGGATTCTCGAAGGCGAAAAGGAACGCATTCAGATCTTTAGCGGCGTCGTCATTGCCAAGTCGGGCAGCGGCACCCGCGAAATGTTCACCGTCCGCCGGATCGTCGGCGGCGAAGGCGTCGAACGCAAGTTCCCGAACAACAGCCCCAAGATCAGCAAGGTCGAAGTCAAGCGTTCGGGCATCGTCCGCCGCGCCAAGCTGTACTACCTGCGCGATCGCGTCGGCAAGGCCACGAAGCTGCGCGAACGCAAGGAAGTCAAGGAAACCAAGTAGTTTCAAAGCTACTGCGAAATCACAACACTAAGCCCAGGGGGTTCACCCCCCCTGGGTTTTCTTATACGCTTTCCAGCTAATAACAGCGCAGCTAGCAGTTCAAAATCGGCGTGTTTTGCGATGCATGCCATGCTAGCAGCCGCGCTGCTTTTTGGTGGAAAGCGTATTATGCAAGTTTTCCATCAAGGTTCAACTCATGGGGCAAGCGATCAACGGCTTCATCGGCCGCACTGCAGATTGTCTAAAAGCATTTCTCGCATTGCCGGATGCCGTACCTTGTCCGTTGAATCAGGGCTATTTATTCTTGCCTTTCGTGGAGCCGCTGTATTCCGGGGACGATTTGTCGAGCCAACATGCCGGCTTGATTCGCCTCACGCAGCCGCTTGAAGTATGGGCGATCGCTCAATCGCAACATATCCGATCGCATACATCGAAACAGATTACTTTGGCGGCAAAGGCGAGCAAAATGCAATCTGTTGGAGTCAAGGAACTATCCTCTGCGGACCTTTAACAAGCAACGAAAAAACACCGATGCCGCAGCGCGCGATCAATCAAGTGCTTCAGGCGCTTGGCGTCACGCGCGACAACGCCTGCGATGAATTTGCAGCCTTAGGCTTGGATCGTTATCGAGAAAACGAAGATTGGATTGAAAAGGGAAGTGTGCCGCAGTAATAGTAAGTTACTTCCCCCGCCCACTCTCAACTTCGTGCAGCGCCTTGCTGCGGTCCTTGCTCAGGTCTTCTCCGTCCATCGTGTGCTTCGGATCGAGCTGAATCGTCCACGTCTCGCAGCGATCATAAGCCAAGTCGCCCTTGCTGAACTTGCAATCAAGCACATGCCCGCCGCGCGTGCGATCGTCCGAGATAAAGTGCCAATGATACCCCGGCACGGCGAGTCCCGTCGTCCACTTGGGCGAACGGATGCCGACGAGCGTCCCACGGACGCGCTCGTAGTCCCAGACTTTTTGCGATTTCGCCACTTCGTCCAGCGGGCGATACGGCGGCGACTGGCGTGCGACGCTGCGGACGCGCAGCGAATCGAACTCGGCTGTGAGCCGAATCGCAAAGAAAATATCCGGGTTGGCAAACAGCCCATCGAGCCGTGCGTCGAGTTCTTCAAGACTCGTCACCGCCCCGAGTTCCTGCCGCGCTTGGCCCTCGAATGGCGTGATCATCGCCCAGGGGGTCGTTTCGCTCGGAGGCAATTTTTGCACCTCGCCCGTGCTCATGATCTTATACGCTGCGTTGTCGAGGATGACCAGCTCGCCGTCCAGATGATCGCAAGTACCGAGCCCCAAGTTGCCGGCCTGCATCAGTTCCCCGAGCGTGATCACGCCATCGTAGCGCCCAACCATCAGCGCGTTGATTAGCGAGACTTGTGTGATTCGCGCGGCATCGATATTTGAAGCGGGTGTCGAGTTCTGGCGCGGTTCGGCCTTGTTAGTGTCAGACGGTGGAGCAGCCTCAGGCTGACAACCGAGCAGCAGTAACAAGATCAAGTGGATGGGGCGCAGCATAAAAAAAGACCTGATTTCTAGAAGTAGCAGTGAACGGCATCGTAGCTAACGAACTCGCAAGAAACGCCGAAGAACCAGAGTTCGTTAAACACTTGGCTTTCATTCCATTAAGAGTTGCTGAACCAGCATAGCTAGTTGATTACGATAGCGGTATTGTTTTGGGGCATGGCTCACGAATTCCGCGACGGATAATCGTCGTCCTTCGGCATCGCCCTTCTGAATCTCGCAGGCGCATCTATGACCCATTCCGCTTCAGCGTTCAGTGCCGAATTTTTCTCGCGAAATATTCTCGCGTCGCTCGTCGTGTTTTTGGTCGCGATGCCGTTGTGTCTAGGTATCGCGATTGGTTCGGGGGCTGATCCGGCGACAGGTTTGATCAGCGGAATCATCGGCGGCATTGTTGTCGGATCTCTGGCCGGCGTGCCATTGCAAGTTTCTGGTCCAGCCGCGGGGTTGGTCGTGCTGACTTTCGATGTCCTCGAACGCCATAAGATGCAAGGTCTGATGGTAGTCCTTGTCATCGCGGGATCATTGCAAATCTTGACCGGGATCATGAAATGCGGAACGTGGTTTCGTGCGGTGACACCCGCCGTTGTGCAAGGCATGCTCGCGGGGATCGGGCTTTTAATTTTTATCGGCCAACTGCATGTGATGTTTGCCCAAAAGCCGAATAAGGAAGGTCTGCATAACTTGCGAGACCTACCTCAAGTCTTTGCAAGCGCATGGCACGACACTGAACCATTCTTGCATTGGCACTCGGCGTTGACTGGGCTAGCAACCATCCTCGTGATGATTGCTTGGAAGCGATTCATTCCTAAAAAGCTGGCCTTCATCCCGCCGGCACTGGTCGGAGTGATTGTTGCCGTTGTGTTAATTGCCTTCACGGGATGGGAAGTCCGAACGGTCGTGGTCGGTAATTTGTGGGAAAAGATGACCTTCTTTAACACCTCGATCAATTTCCCATTCTTCGGTGATCCGGCAATTTGGATCGCTGGACTTGGTATGGGCTTTATCGCTAGTGCCGAATCATTACTCTGCGCGACTGCCATCACGTGCATCCAGCCCGTAACAATCAAGACCGATTACAACCGTTGCATCATCGCCCAAGGAGTTGGAAATATGCTTAGCGGATTGGTCGGCGGGTTGCCAATCACGGGCGTCATCGTCCGCAGTGCGGCCAATGTGGGGGCGGGCGCAACGTCGCGGCTATCGGCAATCTTGCATGGTTTCTGGATCTTGGGATTCGTTGTGCTGGCACCGGGCGTCTTGAACCTGATTCCAATTCCGAGCTTGGCCGCAATTTTGGTGCTCACCGGCTTGAAGCTGATGGATATCGCCGCGATTCGCAGTCTGAGCAAATTCGGCCGCGAGAATGTGCTGATTTATTTCGTCACCTTACTGACAATCTTCTGCACCGACTTGCTGGTGGGTGTTATCGCGGGAATCGTTCTCTCAGCCATCACGGTTCTCTACCGACTCTCGAATCTGCATATCAATGCGCATACAACCGACTGCATCACGCGGATGGACATGCATGGCGGAGCGACGTTTCTCTGTCTGCCGCATTTGGCCAATGAATTGGAAGTGATTCCACCAGGGAGCGAGTTGCATGTCAATCTTTCGAACCTCGATTTTATCGACCACGCTTGCCTAGAGTTGCTCATGAATTGGCAGAGAAAGCATGAGTCGAGCGGCGGGAAGCTCTATATCGACTGGGGCCGGCTGACCGCGCAGTTGAAACGTAATCGCAACGGCAAGCCAGCGGAGCCAATGGACGAAGCAACGCTCTTTGCTGGGAAGAGCGGGCATTGATTATCGGACCCGCCCCGCAACACGAATCGAACTGACCGCGCAGCGAATTTTGGACCACGTCCGCGTTCACATTTTACCCAATCAACGAGCGACGTTTACGGTTGAAACGGTCGAAGTGCTGCGAAACGACCAGTATTGATCCGAGGGCTGCTGTCGGAAACATTTTTTTAAAAAAGAATAATTTCTCAAAGACTTGTCGAGCGACGGAAGACAGGCTCGACTAAAAGGTGAGTCAAGTCCGTCGCCTTATGAAATTCTGGCTTCATACTTGCGGACTTTTTGTAAAACGCAAGTAAATTTCAAGGGACGGATTTTTAGTGAATAATTGTACAGATAATCCTTGCAGCTTGCCGATCATTTGTTATAGTGGTCGCCTGTTCACCATTCCCTTTCTCAGGAGTATTGTCATGTCCAAGTTTTTCTCATTCGCCGCCGTGTGTTGTTTGACATTGGCCGGATCGCTATTGGCCGCTGATGAGGCGGTGAAAGCCGATGCCAAGCCCGAATCAGCAAAGCCCGAAACGCCCGCGCTGCCGCCGGGGGTCACGCCCGAAATGGCTGCCGCCATGATGGCCAAGATGCAGCCGGCCAAGGAACATGCCGAACTTGCCAAATCCGTCGGCGATTGGGATGCCGATTGCGAAACATACATGCCCGGCTCGCCGGTCATGAAATCCAAGGGTTCCGCCAAGATCAGCATGATCATGGGCGGGCGTTTCCTCCGCGAAGAGTTCAAAGGGACAATGATGGGCCAGCCGTTTGAGGGCATCATGTTGCTCGGCTATGACAACAATTTGAAGCGCTACGACTCGATGTGGATCGACTCGATGGGAACCGGCATGATGGTCACCCACAGCAAGACCGACAGCCCGGCGGAACTGACCGGCGAATTCTATTGCCCCATGGTGCAAAAGGAAGTGACGGCACGGTTGGTCAACAAGAACGTCAGCAATGATGAGCACGTTTTTGAAATGTACTCACCGGGTCTGGACGGCAAAGAAGCGCTTATGATGCGGATCACCTATCATCGGAAGAAGTAATGCTGATCGCTATGACGCAAGCGGTCGGGTAGCTAAACGGCTACCCCATCGCTTAGCGTCATAGCGAAATTTTTTATTTCGATTCCTCAGCTTTCATTCACGACGCGCTCCAACCGCGCGCGGTTTTCGGTGAGCAATTCACGGCAATCGGCCAGCAGTTTGTCCCGATCGGGGTAGCCGAGAAATTGCGCCAGTTTCGAAAGTTCCTCGGGCTGCGTCGGCAAATCATTGAGCGCGGACATATTCATCAGCCGCAGTCGGCCCTGAACGGAACGCAATACTTGGTAGCTGGTCGAGAGATAGTTCCAATCCTCTGGTGAAAGAATGCCCGCCGCGCGCAGCGCGTTGAGAGCGCTGATCGTGTTGGGCTGACGCAGGTTCGGCAGATCGGCCCCGTGTTTGAGTTGCAAGAGCTGCACGAGAAACTCGATATCGACAACTCCGCCCGAGGCACGTTTTAAATTCCATTCAGATGCCCCTTCTTGCATCCGCAACCGCATGTCCATGATCTCGCGTGAGAATTCCGACCGCCACGGGATCGCAAACTGCGCGCGATGAATCGCTTCCATCGCCGCGGCGCGGGCAGCGGGCGATCCGGTGATGACCCGCGCGCGGCAGAGCGCCTGGCGTTCCCAGAGCTGGCCTTCGCCCGATTGAAAATAGCGCAGGAACTCGGTGAGTGAGGTGGCTAGCCGGCCGCTCTTGCCGGTGGGCCGCAAACGCGGATCGACTTCGTAAAGGCGGCCCTGCGGACCGACTTCGCCGCAGAGTTTGATAAGCCTTTGACCTTGTTCGCTGAAAAAATGCTGGTTGCTCGTGGTCTCGGCACTGCGCGAAGTACGGCGAGCACGATGAAACGTGCCGCCATCCGCGGTGTACAAAAAGAGCAAATCGAGATCGCTGTGGTAATTCAATTCGGCCCCGCCAAATTTGCCCATCGCGACGATGAGCATCTCCGCCGGGTCGCCTGTCTCGGCTGACTGCGGCTCGCCGAATTTGGCGACGAGCGCGTCGAATGTTGTCTCGGCAACATGCTGCACGACCGTCTCGGCGATGTTGGAGAGCGCGGCGTTGATCTGCTCGACTGGTTCCTTGTTCAAAATATCGCGCACCCCGACGCGCAATTTTTCGGCATTCAAAAAACTGTGCCAGATCGGCAGCGGTTCTGCTGCCTTGCGCGTGAGTTCTGCCAGGTGCGCTTGCAACTGCGCGAGCGTCGGCAGCTTGTCCACGAGCAAGCTGTCGAGCAACTCATCGATCATTCCCGGATGTTTGGTTAACACATCGCAAAGGAAGGGACTCGACGCGCAGAGATCGACATACAGCTCCAACGATGGCGGGTTGAAGTTGAACAACTCCCACAGCACGGCCTTGCCGCCGAGCGAATCGCTGACGCGAGCGAGATTTCGCAGCGCCGTGTCAGGATCGGCCCGCGTGGCGATCGCCGCCAATAGCCGCGGTGCGATTGCGGCCAAAAAATGCCGGCATCGGCGCGGCGAGAGGAACCGAATCTTTTCCTCCGCCAGCGACATCAGCTCTTCGTAGGCACGCTGCACATCGCGAAAGTTGTGCCGCGCGAGTACCGTCCGAATTCGCGCCGGCTTCGGTGCAGGATCGAGCACCAAGTCCACCTCGGGTTCGGAATGCTCATCGCCCGGAAACGCGTCGTGGAGCAAGTGATCAAGGATCTTGCGATTCAGTTCCGTGACTCGTTGGTACTCGGCGGTGAATTCACCGAGCGGCGGCTGCGTGGGCGTGCCGGTGTAGCCGAGGCGAATCGCAAGCCGCCGCAACTCCGCCGGGTCGCGGGGCAAGGTGTGAGTCTGCAAATCGAACATGATTTGCAAGCGATGCTCGATTTGCCGCAGTAGCGTGTAATGCTCGCCGAGCAGCGAACGCTCTTGGTTCGTCAGGCAGCCGGCGTTCTCGAGCCGCACGATCGCTTCGAGGGTGTTGGTCGTACGGACCTCAGGCAGGTCGCCGCCGTTCAAGAGTTGCAGGAACTGGATCACAAACTCGATATCGCGAATTCCGCCGCGGCCCGTTTTGACGTTGGTCGCTTCGCCCCCTTCGCGTTCGGCACGCTGCTCGATGCGGCGTTTGAGCGCGCGGATGCCGCTGATATCCGCCCGCGAAAGATACCGCCGATAAATCCACGGCTCCAACCGCGTAAGGAATTCCTGGCCCAGTTCTAAGTCCCCAGCGACGGCGCGGGCTTTGACAAAAGCTTGCCGCTCCCACGTTCGGCCGAGCAGATCGTAGTAATTTAGCGCCGCATCAAGGGTCGTGACGACTTGCGCGCTTTCGCCGCCGGGCCGCAAGCGGAGATCGACTCGATAGACGATACCAAGCGCCGTTGATTCCGTTAAAAGCCGAACTACTTCGCGAACTAAACGTGAGAAGAATTCGCTGTTGGCGATCTTGCGGCCGCCGTCGGTCAGCCCTTCGTCCGAGTAGAGGAACATCAGATCGATGTCGCTCGAATAATTCAGCTCCAACCCGCCGAGTTTGCCCAAGGCGATAACGACGAATCGCGCCGGCTGTCCCGCCGTATCGCGCGGAACGCCAAGCTTTTGCTCGAGTGACTTCCGTGCGGTGAGGACCGCTGCATCAATGAGCGCATCGGCCAGGTACGAAATCTGCTTCGTCACCGTCTCGAGCCGTAACCCTCGGATCATATCGCTGTACCCGATACGCAGTGTCTCGCGGCGTTTGTAACGCCGCAGCAGCGTCGGAATCTCGCGCGGATCGGCGGCAGCGAGAACTTCGGCCGCGATGTTTTGTGACAGGACGTCGCGCGAGATCGGCTCGCCGTGCCACTGCCGCAAGAGCGGGTAGCCCTCGGGATCGTGAACCAAGAGATCGCCGAGGTACTGACTGCCGGAGAAGATCTGCGTCAATGTGCTGAGAGCATCAGGATCGCGTTCAAAGAGCGCCATCAGCGCGAGCGGGTCGGGCGTCGCTTGCAGGAAGCGATCCAGGTTGTTGAGCGCCATGTCCGGATCGCTCAGACGATAGAGCGCGATCCCCAATTGTTCGCTCAGCAGTGTGAACGATTGCGGCGGCACCCGCAGCGAAATGCTGCGCAGGTTTTGCAGCCCGCGCTCCAAATTGACGACCCCGCGGCGCTCCAGCCATTCCAGCGCCAGCGGCCGATCGAGTTCCGTCGTCATATGTTCCAACGGCATGCGAGCGTCGCTTTTTTAGCCCCCCGTCAATGACGGAGGGAACAGCGGGTAGAGCGACATATATTTCTCACAACCTTCAAAAGTTCCGTGTCTTCTTTAATTCAACGCTTGAGTTCTCGCAACGCCTTGCTCCCCCGGTCATTGATCGGGGGCTAATGTTTACCGGCGCGAAATCAAGCCAAAATCCAACCCCAGCACGAACAGCATGAGTGTCATCAACATCAGCACGCCGATGTACATCAGGAATTCGAAGATCTTGGCCGGCATCGGTTTGCCGGTGACCCATTCGTAGAGCAAGAACACGACGTGCCCGCCGTCGAGGACCGGAATCGGCAGCATGTTGACGACGGCCAGATTCGCACTGAGCATCACCAGGAACAAGAGCAAGCTCGAAAACCCGCTGTTGGCCGCCATGCCGGCTTGCGTCGCGATCGCGACTGGCCCGCCAAGATTCTTGGGCGAGATGCGGCTGCCGATTTGCCGCAGAAAACCCACGACCATCATCAGCTTTTCGCCCGTCGTTTTGAAGCCTTCGCTGACGGCTTCACCGAACGGGTACTTCACCGTTTCCGTAGCACCGTGAAAGTAGATATCGCGGCCGAGGATGTATTCGGAATCAGACGCGGCAGGTTCGAGGATTACTTCTTGGGCTTTCTCTTCTTTGTCCTCTTTTTTGAGAATGAGTTTGACCTTGCGCGATGGATCGGCATCTTGGAGCAGTTCGTCGACGCTGGACCAAATCAGCTTCTTCTTGTCCGTGGCCTTCTGCATGATGGGGATCGGTTCGCTATCACCGACGGCGAACAGTTTCTCCGGCATCGGCTTGGTTGCTTTGAGTAATTGAATTTCGGCAACGGTTTGGCCAGCCTTGAGTCCTGCCTTTTCCGCCGGGCTGTCGGGAACAATCGCCGAAATCACGGGCGTCACGTCGCAGCAAACGCCGATGCTTTCGAGCGGCAGCGACGCTTGCGAAGATGGAGTGCGGCCCAACGCCCGCGGCGTGAGTTCGATCACTTTTTCGCTTGGCTCGCTTCCCTCGGACTTGGGTTTCTCCCCCAACCGTTCGGCAATCGTTCCGAGCAACTCACTCAAGGCACTAGAGAGTGTGTTACGCTTCACGGTCAGCTTTACCGGCTTGTCGGCCAGTTCACGGAGCCGCTCTTCGAGCGTCTCCGGATCGCCAAGCGGTTGGCCATCGAGTTGCGTCAATTGATCGCCGACGCGCAAGCCTGCAAGCGCCGCGGGCGAGTCCGGCTGCACCGAGACGATCGGGCCAAGCGTCATCACTAGACCGAGCGTCCGTTTTTTGACTGGGGGCAATTCGAATGTCCGCTCTTCTTTGTTCGCGACCGTGTCGCCTGCCGGTTGGTTCTTGGCTTCGCGCTCGACGGTGATCGTAATCGGCTTGCCGCGATTTTCGCGGAGGAGCTTGTCCCACGCGTCGTGATCCTCGACCTTCGCGCCGTTGACCTTGGTCACGATGTCTTTGTCCTTGGGACGCTCTTCGTCCTTGATCTTGGGGTCCGTCATCCGGCCATACTTGCCGAATTCGTCGACGCCCGCCACTTTGAGCGAGCTCGCGGGTCCAACCAGGATCACCGGCGCGCCGGCGCTCGTGTCGGGGGTGATCTTGAGCTCAATTGGTTTTTCGACTCCGGGGCGCTTGACGACGAACGGGATATCCTTGGGATTATCGACGTTTTTGAACTGCACATGCGCCATCAGATCTTCGAAATATTGCACCGGCTCGCCGGCGATGCTGATGACCTTGTCGCCCGGTTGCAGTCCGGCTTTCCAGGCTGGCCCGCCGGCATAGACGCGGCCAATTTCGGTGACACCCTTATCGACGCCGATGCTGTACGCAAGGACGGCCATGAGAAAGGCAAAGATCACATTCATGATCACGCCGGCCGTGATGATGGCCAGACGCTGCGGCACGCTCTTGGTTTGGTAGCTTCGCGGATCGAGGAGTTCCCGCGCCCGTTCGTCGCTGATCCTTTCATCGTCCGGGACGGCTTGCCCGGCGGCTTCGAGTTTGCGCTGGCGTTCGAGGATTTTCATTTCGGCGCTGGCTTGCGACGGGTCGTCGTCCTGGCCGAGCATCTTCACGTACCCGCCGAGCGGCACGATGCCGATCCCGTAAACCGTTTCGCCCGCTTTGAATTTGACGAGTGAATCGGGGATGAAGTATTGAAAGAACTTGACGCTCTTTCCGAATGGCTTCAGCGGCAGGGACAGCAGCCAGTCCAACCCTCGCCCCAACGGCCAATCGAAGCCGACGTAGAACTTGTCGCAGCGCACGCCGCAAGCCTTGGCCACGAGGAAGTGTCCGAGCTCATGCACAAAGATGACAAAGCTCAACCCGCCGCCGACTTTGAGAATCGTCGGCCAATGCGAAGGTTGAATGAACCAGTAAATCGTTTCAATCAAGCTATAGAGTGATGACATCGAGAAAGAATATAGGAGTAAGGAGTTAGGAGTAAGGAGTTCGTAGCGTAAGCGAGGGCGACAACTGAATTTTATCGCCCTCGCTAACGCTACGGGCTATAAAATTCTACATCACAACACGCTGTGTGACTTGTTCGCGGGCCCAGCGGTCAAGTTCGATCAACCGTGCGAGCGTCGGCCGGGCTTCGAAAGGATGCTCTTCCACTATTCGTCGCGCAACGGCCGTTATTTCGCAAAAAGGGAGCTCGCCGGCCAAAAATTCGTTAACCGCCGCTTCGTTCGCAGCGTTCAGCACCGCTCCGGTCGTGCCGCCGTCGCGCGCCGCACGCCAGCCCAATTCGAGTGCCGGAAACCGTTCCAAATCGGGCGGCGTCATCTCCAGGTTGTACGCCCGCGACCAATCGAATCGCCGCGCGGGTCCAACCTCGCGCTTGGGCCAGGTCAGGGCATATTGAATCGGCAACTTCATGTCCGGCGGACCGAGCTGCGCGACTATCGCGCCGTCTTGGAATTCGACGAGCGAATGGATGATCGACTGCGGATGAACCATCACGCCGATCTGGTCGGCGCGTAGCCCGAACAGCCAGCGAGCTTCGATAATCTCGAGTGCCTTGTTCATCATCGTGGCCGAATCGATCGTGACTTTTTTGCCCATCGACCAGACCGGATGGCGGAGCGCCTCTTCCGCGGTGACTTGCCGGAGTTCTTCGAGCGGCAAAGTCCGAAACGGGCCACCGCTTGCGGTGAGGACGATTCGCTCGACCGCCGCGCGGGGGCCGGCTTGCAAGGCCTGAAAAATCGCGCTGTGCTCGCTATCAATCGGGATGAGTTCGGCCCCGGACTTTGCGGCGAGCTCCATGACCAGCGCGCCGGCAACGACCAATGTTTCTTTGTTCGCCAGGGCGACGCGCCTGCCGGCCGCGATTGCAGCCCAAGTACTTGCCAACCCTGCGCTGCCAACAATCGCGGCGACGACACAATCGATCTCCGGATGCGCGGCGATCCGCTCCAGGGCCTCGTCCCCGACCAGCAATTCCGTTTCGCGCGGGAGCGTCGACCAGTCCTGCGCCCCAGCCGCTTCTTTGTCCTGAATGATCAGCCAGCGCGGCCGGAATTCGATCGCTTGCTCCAGTGCTAGTGCCGTACTGCGACAGGCCGCGAGGGCCGTGACCTGCAAATCCTCTGGCAACGCCCGAGCGACCGCCAGGGTGTTGGTCCCGATGCTTCCGGTCGAGCCGAAGACGGCGATACGGCGTATTCGGCTCGGCATGAAGGGAAATCGAGGGTTCAGGAAGGGTTATAACGAAGGTACTACGTTCCGGAGTTCGGCCTCGTTTCGCCAAACCGCTCAGTTCGCATCGTATTCAATACGCGAAATTTCACCTAAGTGGATTCTACATTAGGACTTGCAAATCGACAATTGGCGAATTTTCCTACTAGCAAAAGTCGGGCTTTTCATTGTCCCCCAGCCAAAATCGTTCTAGGATAAAGGAATAGCGATTGGCTCCCTGGCAACGCTGTACGACGGACTTCCAGTCCGACGCTGGATCTTTCTAAGGATTTCGGCGGACTGGAAGTCCGTCGTACGAAAATTCCCCCCAACCACCATACCGTTCTTACCGTAGAGTTCTTATACCACCTTCGCCGCACCTCACTTTTCATATCGCCCCTTATGCCGAACCCGGAAACTGATCGCGAGAACTCGTCGAGCCTTCGCCCGAAAACGCCTGAAAAAAAGCCGTCCACCTTGATGAGCGGGGCGGTGATCCTACTGGTCATCATGCTCACTCTCTCGCTCGGCGTGTTGCTCTTTGGCGGAACGGGCGGCACGGTCGAGCTGACGTTCCCCCAGTTGATGGCCATTCTGAACAAGGTGGAACCGACGCTCGACAAAAACGGCGTCCTCACCGGCCATACCGGCGAAGCGGCCATCAAAGCCGAAGGCTCCAAGGAAGAAGCCTACTACTCTTCGCCCGAGGAAATCGAGATCAACCTCCAAGATGTCACCGGCACGATCAAACGTCGCCTGCCTGGCGAAGCCGAAGACAAAGCCGTGAAGCTCGGCTTCCGCGCCGAACGCCTGCCAACCGAGCCGAGCGAAAAAATGTTGCTCGACGTCCTCGGCAAGAAACAACTCGATTATCGCTACCCGCGCGGCCCGAGCCGCTGGGTCGGCTACATGCCGATCATCATGATCACGCTGGTGACCATGCTCTTGATCTACATCATGCTCCGCCGGATGGGCGGGGCCAGCTCGCCGATGGCGTTCGGCCGCAGCCGCGGTAAGATGTACGCGCAAGAAGACCTAGGCATCATGTTCGACGACGTCGCCGGCATCGACGAAGCCGTCGAAGAAGTGCGTGAAGTGGTCGAGTTCCTCCGTCATCCCGAAAAGTTTCAAATCCTCGGCGGCCGCATCCCCAAAGGCATGCTCCTCGTCGGTCCGCCGGGCACCGGCAAGACGCTGCTCGCCAAGGCGATCGCCGGCGAGGCGGGCGTGCCGTTCTTTTCGCTCTCCGGTTCCGACTTCGTCGAAATGTTCGTCGGCGTCGGTGCCGCGCGCGTCCGCGACATGTTCCAGCAAGCCGAAGCCAAGGCGCCGTGCATCATCTTCATCGATGAGCTCGACGCGCTTGGCAAAACGCGCGGCAACGGCATGATGGGCGGCCACGACGAACGCGAACAAACGCTCAATGCGCTGCTCGTCGAGATGGACGGCTTTGGCAGCAACAGCGGAATCATCGTCATGGCCGCGACGAATCGGCCCGAAACGCTCGACCCGGCGCTCTTGCGCCCTGGCCGCTTTGATCGGCATGTGCTAGTCGATCGGCCCGATGTGCGCGGGCGCGAGGCGGTCCTCAAGGTCCACGTCGCCAATGTGAAACTCGACAGCCGTGTCAAGCTAGGCGATATCGCCGCGCTGACGCCCGGGTTTGTCGGAGCGGACTTGGCGAATCTGGTCAACGAGGCTGCGCTGCTTGCCGCACGCAAAGGGAAAACGTCCGTCGGGATCGAAGAATTCAACGAAGGCGTCGAACGCGTCACGGCCGGCCTCGAAAAGAAGATGCGTGTCATTCAGCCCGACGAAAAACAACGCGTTGCGTACCACGAAAGCGGGCACGCCCTCGTCGCGTACTCGCTGCCCAACACCGATCCGGTGCACAAGGTCAGCATCATCCCGCGCGGCCTCGCCGCGCTCGGGTACACGATGCAGCGGCCCGAGGATGATCGGTACCTGATGACGCAGAGCGAACTCGAATCGCGAATTCAGGTCTTGCTTGCCGGCACCGTCGTCGAAGAAATGGTCTACGAAGACATCTCGACCGGCGCGCAGAACGACCTGGAACGGGTCGCGGCGATGGCTCGCTCGATGGTCATGGAATACGGCATGAGCCGGCTCGGCCGGGTGTCGTATCGCGCGAGCAATCGTTCGGCGTTTTTGGCCGGCGGCGGCGAACAGCCGTCGGACCGGAACTTCAGCGAGCAAACCAGCCGCGAAATCGACATGGAAGTCAAACGGATCGTCGACGAATCGATGGACAAGGTCCGCAACATCCTGCAAACCCGCCGCGCCGCACTCGAAGCCCTGACAACACGGTTGATGGAAAAGGAAGTGATCGACAGCGCGGAACTCCGCGAAGTCATCGAAGCGACCAACTCCAGCCCCACGATCGTCCCCGGCACCCTCATCGAACGCCGCCGACCGAGCCGCGAAGCGGCGAACGCCCTGACCGAGTCGGAAAAAAACGAGGTCCGTTTGGACATCGCCGAGGGCAACGCGTAAGTAGCGTGTGCAATTAACGCTCTGAAACGCTCCTTTGTATTCATTTGCGCTCCGCTGTGAGTCGCCGCTAAACGTTTCGCGGCGACTCACAGCGGAGCAGAAATAAATACTGCGGAGCGTTTTTTCGTAGCGCGGCATAACCCCTACAAACGGACTCACGAAGCCCCGTCATCACCAAAACCCGTGACCTAGAGTTGAGCAGCTTGCCGGACTCCCCAACGCGGTCATTGACCGTAGTCCGGCGGGCGAGACTCCCTCTTTCGTCCGGGGTGCTTCGTGCTGGCTCCGCCGCTTTCGCCGCAACATTACACATGGACTTGGGCAGCCGAACATCCCCCCACGGCTTGGCCGTCGGGCTTGCCGCGCGAAGATTGGACGCTGCCTGAAGTCTGGCCACCGATTGGCGGCGATACATCGGACGACGAACTCCGTGCGGTGCCTTCCGCTCAGCGCACGCTCCGCGTGCTGCAAGTCTTCAACGGCGAGCACTACGCCGGGATCGAACGGGTTCAGGATTTACTCGCCTCGCGCTTGCCCGCCGAAAACGTCGAGACCGGTTTTGTCTGCGTCAAACCGGGCTGCTTTCCGGCTGAACGCCAAGCGCAAACCGTGCCGCTCTGGCCGCTGCCGATGGCGAACCGCTTCGATTTGCGGCCCGCGTATCGGCTTGCCAAGCTGATTCGCCGCGGGCGCTACGATCTCCTGCATACGCACAATCCCCGCGCGGCGATGATCGCCGCGCTGGCCGCCTGGTGGACCGGCGTGCCGCTGATCCATCACGTCCACGGCCAAACAAGTGTCGAAATGGCCGGCCCGAGTTGGACTCGGGCGAATGCCTGGTTGGAGCGGCGAATCCTGCGGCGCTGCGCCGCCGTCGTCGCCGTCTCGCCCACCGTCGGACGATTCCTGCGCGGCGTGGGTCATCTCAATCCGGTCGTCATTCCCAACGGCGTGCCCGAGCGCACAAACCTTCGTCCGCGGTTCGCCCCACGTGCTGTGCCGACGCTCGGCATGATCGCGTTGCTCCGCCCGCGTAAGGGTCTCGAACCTTTGCTCGAAGCGGCCGCGCTGATGAAGCAGCAGGGACAAAATTTCAAGCTCCGCATCATTGGCCGCTTTGAAACGTCCGAGTACGAACAACAGATTCATGCGCTGGTTTCGCAATTGAACATCTCTGAATTGATCGAGTGGCGCGGGTTCCGTTCGCCGATTCAGCCCGAACTCGATGAACTCGACCTGCTGATCTTTCCGAGCGTCCTGGCCGAAGGAATGCCGATGGTCGTGCTCGAAGCGATGTCCGCCGGCGTACCGGTCGTCGCCAGCCGCGTCGCCGGCGTGACCGACATCGTGCTGAATAACGAGCAAGGTCTGCTCGTCGAACCGCAGCAACCCGAACAACTCGCCCGCGCGGTGACCCGCGTGCTCGGCGATCACGAGCTCTGGCGCACACTGCGTGAAAACGGTCTGACGCATCACGCGGCGAAGTACTCCGACACGATGATGGCGCGGCAGACCGCGGCTCTGTATCGGAAAGTGCTGAAGCTCGCGTAGTCGATTGTAACGCTCCGCAGTGTTCATTAACGCTCCACTGAGTTGATTAACGCTCCGCTGAGTTGATAAACGCTCCTCTTCGAGTCGCCGCTAAACGGGATTGCTTTTCATCAGTCTTCAATCATTCCCATGCACTTCGAAACCTACTCGCCGCCGAAAATTCCGCTTGCGCATGTGCCGCCGTCGATCTTCGAGACCGAGGTCTCGCACCTCCTGCAACCCGGACAGCGGATAACCGCGACGCCCGACTTTCCCGAGCGGTTCGCGGACGTGGTTTCGGTCCTGGGCATCGGGATCACCAACATCGACGAACCGGCGGCGCTTCGCCTGCTCACGCAGATGCTCTCGGCCGACGATGGCGTTCATCGGCCCGTCTACTTCGCCAATGCGCATACCTGCAACTGCGCGACCGACGATCCCAGTTTTCGCAATGTCCTCAATGCGGCCTTCCGCGTCTTTGGCGATGGCACCGGTGTTCGCTGGGCCGCGCGGGCTCAGGGCATCCGCATGCGCGCGAACCTGAACGGCACCGACCTCATTCCCCGGCTGATGACCGAAACCGAGGGCTACACCTACTACCTGCTCGGCTCGGACGAACGGAACCTGCAAGGGGCCGTCGACTTCGCCGCGACGAACTATCCCGGTTGGAAACTCGTCGGCCAGCATCACGGCTTCGTCGGGGGCGACCGCGCCTTTCCGGTCATCGACGACATCAACCGCGTGCGGCCGCATCTGCTCCTCGTCGGCATGGGAAACCCCCTGCAAGAACGCTGGATTCATACACATCGCGACGCGCTCCGCGTCCGCGTCAGCATGGGCGTCGGCGGGTTGATCGACCGCTGGGCGGGGACACTGGTCCGCGCCGCGCCGTGGATTCGCGCGCTCGGCTTCGAATGGCTCGACATCCTCCGCCGCCAGCCGCACAAATGGCGGCGCTATGTCCTCGGCAATCCCAAGTTTCTGACGAACATGATTCTCGCCCGCCGCAGCGACCTCGCTCAAACGCGCCGCTGGACCGCAACGTAGTTCGTGGCCATCGCTACGAACGAAAAAGACAAAGGCAAAACCACGGAGTCACGGAGGAACACGGAGAAGAAAAAAGGCAAAAGCAAAATAACTGTCCACAGATTCACAAACATCAGGGCAAACTTTGCGTTGCGAATGATTCAATCATAAAACGTCCCCGGATTCATCTCCGCCGGCGATTTCCATTCAATCCCATAGCGCTTCCATAAAATCCATCGCATCTTTTCCCAGTAGACGAAGCAATAGCCCCTCCCCCCGCGCTGCTTGTGATTGATTAACTCCCGATCGGCTTCTTCCTCTGCCTGCTTGATCAACGGACCCCAGACGGGATCATCTTCCCGCGGATCATGCAACTCGACAAATTTCTCCGTTGTCAGATAGCAGCCGCAGGTACTGATCTGCAAGCCGCATTTCGGGCATTGCTCGTACTCGCACTTCAGGACATGGAACATCCCTTTGCTCGTGAAACAGCGGAAACATGGACCAGTATCGGCTAACGACGAATCGTAAATCGTCTCCGTGCCAAAGCGAACACGAGCGAACTCCTCGTCGCCATTGTAGTAGGCAGGCTGGCCTTGCGCAGCGGTAAGCAACTCATCCGCCCAATCAGGTGGTCCTTGTTTTCCAACAGCCGGATTGAAATCTTCATTTTGCATCGGGTTCTCCTGCGGTAGTTTCCTGATTATCGCACACGGGTTCATCCGCCTCCACCAACGCGACGACCAGCTTCATGCCCAGCGCCGCCGCGATTCGATTGAGCGTGGCGATGGACGGATTCGCGTTCTTTTGGGTTTCGATCTCGCTCAGGGCAGTGCGCGAGATGCCGGACGCCGCTTGGATATCGCGCATGGTCAAACCCTGGCGCTGGCGTTCGTCGCGGAGTATTGCCACGACGTTCGCCAACTCGCTCGAGGCCCGAGGAGCCTCGGTTCCCGAAAACCCGGCCATGGCCGCGATACATTTGAACAACGCGTTGACGTGATCTTCTTGAATTTCCGCGTACGCGCTGAGCATTCGGCCGAAGGTATTTTCCAAGGCACGCAAATAGGCACGGGACATGGACAGCACCGATTGTTAAAAAAAGTAGTTGCGCGAATTGCGCGCGTCGTGAGATTTACCATAACGCCGGGAAATGCGGGGAAATCGCGGGAAACACGGCAAAAAAAACTCCGAAAAAACGCGAAAAAATCAGAAAAAACGCGAAAAAAACGTAAAAAGACACGAAAAAGCTCAAAAAAATCACGAAAAAATCGCAAGCTGCGCGCCGCCGATTTCCGTGTTTAACCGAACACGGAATCTTGCGCTCTGCAGCATTCTCGGCAAAGTCACGGGGCCGCTGCCTTGGCTGTCCAATTCCAACGGAACTCGCGCGCCACGGCGTTTTTTTTTGTTGCCTTTAAAGGCAACAAACCACGGCGTTTTTGCTCCGCTCAGGCCACTGGAAAACAGCGGCCATCGTCCCTGCCCGCCGCCATGGCGCTTCCCGGTCGTCATAGATACGATTATTTTGTACAGTATACGCTGGCACAAAATCAACCCCTTTCGCCAGCCAAAAAACGCCGCAGGCCCCCACTGCCCAGCAATGGTATCTACACAAGCTTTCATGATTGCTTGGAGCTTGTGAAATCCTAGGGTTTTGCAATTCAAAAAGACGTTGAGCCGATGCAGCCGCACCCAAAGTGGCCTTCTCACCCCGTGAGAAGGAACTTCGCGCAACATCGATTCCAGATCTTTGCCTGCGCTAGCGCAGCGTTTTTTCCTGCTCGCGGGGCGAGCAGTCCACTTTGGGGGCCACACTTTTCGTTCTGAGCCAGTTGTGAAGCAACAATGTGTAGATACCAATGCCTGCCCAGCAAGGGCGACGAATCGGATGAACCAGAAAAGCTCTACAGCCGCAACTGAAACTCGTGGCTATTCACGAGTGCCCAGACGATATCTTCGATCACGGGGCGTCTGTCGCCGGCGTCGCGGACTTTGTCGATCGTGAGCAATTGCTTCGCCGCTCGCTCTTCCTCGCTCGTCGGCGCGCGGGTCAGCGTCGTCCACCAGATTTCTTCGAGCAGGTGCGCCACAGGCAATTGGCTCCTCGCCCAGCGGTCGAGTTGGTTGTCGGGCTGCGCGAGGAGTTCCGCCGGGAGCGGGCCGCTGAGCATTTGGAACGATTGGCCGATCGTTCCGGCGGTCGAGCGCTCGCATTCGCAATTCGTCAGACGCGGCGGCTTGCCGAACGAGCGGAGAAATTTGTCCACGTCGCTGCTCGATTCCTTGCGGCGTTTGGCCCCAAGACCGGCACGCTGCGCGCTGCGTGACCCGTCGGGTAAGCTGGCCCAATCGAGTTGCGAGCCGGTGACCTGACAGAGTGTGTCGAGCAAGATTTCTGCGCTGAGTTTCCGCGGGATCGCCCGAGCGTAATGCTGCTCGTCTTCGATGTTCGTCGGGTTCGTCGCCGACGAGCGCTGGTACGTCGCCGAGTTCAAGATCAACCGCAGCACATGCCGCTGGTCGTAACCGCTCTTGACGAGTTCGTCGGCCAGGTAGTCGAGCAGCGCCGGATGCGATGGCGGATTCGACGCGCGGAAGTCATCGACCGGATCGACGATCCCGCGGCCCATCACCGAATGCCACAGCCGGTTCGCCATCGCGCGGGCGAACTGCTTGTTGTCCTTCGCGGTGAGCCACTCGGCGAGCGCATCGAGGCGCGGCGTCTTGCCGTCCATCACGGTCTTCACGCCGAGCAACCGCGGCTCCGCCGGCTTGTTCGTGCGCGGGTTCGTGACGTCGCCGCTGTCGAGAATCTTGACGCGCTGTTCGCCGATGAACTCGTGCTTGTCGTTTTTGTCACGGCGGGCGTTTTCGAGAATGTCGTAATCGATCTGCGCAAAGACGGCCGTCCATTGGTGGTAGTCGTCTTGCGTCCAGCGATCGAACGGATGGTTGTGGCACTTGGCACATTGCAGGCGCGTGCCGAGGAAGACCTGCGCCGTCGCTTCGCCGCGCGTCACCGGATCGCGCAGCGCACGATAGTAGTTCGCCGCCGGATGATCGTAGGTGCTGCCCGTCGTGCTGACAAGCTCGCGGGCGAATTGATCGAGCGGGCGATTCGCGGCGAAGCTCGCGCGAAGCCATTCATGCAACGCGCGGACGCCCTTGATGTCGAGATACTTCTCTTCCTCGCGCAGTAGATCGGCCCAGCGGAGAGCCCAAAGTTCGGCATACTCCGGCCGCACGAGCCAGGCATCGATCCACCGCGCACGTTTATTGGGGTGCTTGTCCGCGATAAAGGACTTCGCTTCGTCGACCGTCGGCAAGACCCCGAGCAGATCGAGCGAGAGGCGGCGGATGAACTCGGCGTCGCTCGCCGGCGCGCTGGGGTTGATCTGCAACTCGCGCAGACGAGCATGCACGATCTCGTCGACGCGGTTCAGACTCTCGGTATCGTTCCAGACAAAATCCGCACGCTGCGGCACGAGCGCCACGCGGACGGACTTCTGCGCCGAAAGATACCGCACCAACACCGTCGTCTCGCCGTCGCGCACCAACGTCGCTGCGCCCTCGGGCGTGATCGTGACGCGCGGCTCGACCGGTTCATAGACAGCCCAGTGGGTGACGTCTTGTTCGGTGTCATCGCTGAACGTCGCGACGACCTGGAATTGAAAGCGATCTTCCGGCGCGCGGAGAATCAAGTCGGACGGTGTGACGCGGATCGATTTGACGCGCGGCGTGTTCGGCGGATCGTTCGGCGCTCCGGCCGCGATCCAGCGGCGCAACAAATTGGCCTCGGGGCTATCGACCGTGAAGCGTTGGCCTCCTTCGTGCGCCACGTTCATCAGCGGCTTGGCAAGGAGCAAACTCCGGTCCGGGTCAAACGTATCGACACGGCGGCCGGCGTGTTCTTTGACGAGCGCCTTGTAATCGAACGCCGCGTCTTGGTTGCGGAGCGAGAGCTTGAGGCCCCCTTTGCCCGTCGCGTTGCCATGGCAAGCTCCGGCATTGCAGCCGGTCTTGCTCAGGAGCGCGGCGATCTCGATGCTGAAACGGGGGTTTGCTATCTCGGCAGGAACCTTGGCCGCGGCAGCTTCGTCTGCTGGTTCTGCCGCGCGCAAGGACACAAAGCTGAATAGCAGCAAGTTCAGCGCGAGATAGAAGGGCAGAAGCTTCACGCACCATTCCCCGGGCATCGAAACAAGATCGCAGCCAATCGTCGATGTGCTGGCCGCAGTAAAAGGCAGGTCGCTTCAGTATGACCGCTCGCCAATACCCAGGCAAGCAAATGCCGCAGAATCGCCCTCGCTAGAGATCATCCGTGTTGTATGATAATCTGGCGACTTGCCCAATTATTCCCGGGAGGAACCATGTCCCTGCGAACCTTGTTGATTTTCGTTTTATCTTTCGGCCTGCTCGCAAACTCGACGAACGCCGCCGAACCCACGACCAAAAAAACAAACGTCCTCTTCTGCATCGCCGACGATGCGTCGCCGCACTTCGGCGTTTATGGCTGCACTTGGGCGAAGACGCCGAATATCGACCGCTTGGGGAAGGCCGGGCTCGTCTTTGACAATACTTACACGCCCACGGCGAAGTGCGCCCCTTCGCGTGCGGCGATCCTGACGGGCCGCAATCCTTGGCAACTCGAGGAAGCGGCCAATCACCAGAGTTTCTTCCCGGCCAAATTCAAAGCCTTCACCGAAGTCCTCGCCGAAGCCGGCGTCTCCGTCGGCGCGCAAGGAAAAACTTGGGGCCCGGGCACGGCCACCACCGCCGATGGCAAGTCGCGCAACTTTGGCTTGACCAAAGCCGGAGAGAACGCGAAGAATCCGGGTGCCGTCTTTGAAAAATTCCTCGCCACTCGTGACAAACAGCAGCCCTTCTTTTATTGGTTCGGCAGCCACCATCCCCATCGCGCGTACAAACTCGATTCGGGCATCGCCGCTGGCAAGAAGCCTGCGGATGTTGACCGCGTTCCGAAGATGTGGCCGGACAACGACGCCGTGCGCCGCGACATGCTTGATTATGCGACCGAGGTAGAAGAGTATGACGCGCAAATCGGCACCCTAGTGAAAGCGCTCGAGGACTCGGGTGAACTCGACAATACCTTGGTCATCGTCACGTCGGATCACGGCATGCCGTTTCCGCGAGTGAAGGGGCACAACTATGACATGGCGAACCGGATCCCGCTGGTGGTGCATTGGCCGAAGGGGATCGCCAAGCCAGACCGCCGCGCCGCCGAGTTCGTCAGCTTGATCGATGTGGCGCCGACAGTGCTCGACGTTTTTGGCATCAAGCCCGAAGCGTCGGGCATGTCGCCGATCACCGGCAAGAGCTTCGTGAATATTCTGCAGGACAAGAAAGCCGAGGCTCGTGACGTCGTCATCCTCGGCCGCGAGAGGAACGATGTGTTGGCTCGCCCGGGAACGCCGCATGGACTCGGTTATCCGGTGCGCGGAATTCGCGAGGGGAACTTGTTGTACTTGCACAACTTTGCCGCCGACCGCTGGCCGTGCGGCAATCCGGAACTCGGTCTCAAGGACACGGACGCTAGTCCGACCAAGAAACTGATCGAGGACCTAGGCGAGAAGAATTCGTTCTGGCAACTTTGCTATGGCAAGCGGCCGGAGCAAGAATTGTTTGATTTGAAGGACGATCCCGATTGCGTGAATAACCTGGCTGACTTGCCGGAATATCAATCGCGCAAGAAAGAGCTGCGCGAAAAACTTTATGCCGAGCTCAAACTTCAAGACGATCCGCGCATCCTCGGCAAGGGCGAGGTCTTTGACAATTATACTTCGGTGAAAAACGTCGCGGCCGATCCAGCAGTTCCCACGAAAAAGGGGAAGCAAAAACAGAAATAATTTCCCCGCGGTTAGCGCTCCTCTTCGAGTCGCCGCTAAACGGGCGTTACTAGGTCATCGCGGTTTGCATCTGAATCCCTTCTTCCTCCTAACTTCTTCCTTCTTCCTCCTTATGTCTTACGCCACGCTCCCCACAATCAAGATGTCGCGCGAGAACCTTCCGGAGGGGAAGTCTCTCTGTGATTATTGCACGGCCAAGTGCTGCAAGTATTTTGCCCTGCCGATCGAGACGCCGACCGAGCGCCAGGATTACGACTTCATCCGCTGGTTCCTGTTGCATGAACACGCGACCGTCTTCACCGAAGACGGCACGTGGTACATCTTGGTACACACGACGTGCAAGCACCTGCGCGCGGACAACCTGTGCGGGATTTACGAAACGCGGCCGCAGATTTGCCGCGACTACACCACCGACAACTGCGAGTACGACGAAGATTGGGTCTACGACCAATACTTTGAAACGCCGGAACAAGTCGCTGAGTATACGGAAGCCGTGATGGGTAACCCGGACGGCTTGTTCCGCTCGCCGAAACCGAAGCTGTTGCCTCTGCTGTGAGAGGTTGTACGTCGTAGGTTGTAAGTTGTAGGTAATGACAGACCTCATTACTTACAACCTACAACTTAGAACTTACAGCCCCTCTCTTGCAGATCAGTGAAAATCAGTTTTTTTAAATCAGTCACATCCGTGGCCAAAAACATAGGACCGACACTTGCCCAAGATTGAACCACGCACGCTGAAGGGTTTCCGCGATTACCTTCCTGAGACGATGATCCCGCGCGAGCGGCTGATCGACACGGCGAAGCGCGTCTATCGCTCGTTTGGGTTCTCGCCGATCGATACGCCGGCGCTGGAATATTTGGAGATCTTGCTCGGCAAAGGGAGCGCGGAAACCGACAAGCAGATGTACCGCTTCAAGGACAACGGCGGCCGCGACGTCGGCATGCGGTTCGATCTGACAATCCCGCTCGCGCGGTTCGTCGCCCAGCACCAGAACGAACTTCCGCTCCCCTTCAAGCGCTATCATGTCGCCCCGGTGTGGCGCGGCGAGAATGCCCAGCGCGGCCGCTACCGCGAGTTCGTGCAGTGCGACTTCGACACGATCGGCACCGTCAGCGACGCCGCCGATATCGAAATGGTGCTCGTGATTCATGAACTCTTCCGCGCGCTGGGCGTCGAGAAATTCATGATCCGCTTGAACAATCGCAAGGTCCTCAACGGACTGCTCGAAAAGTTGAACCTGGTCGAGCAATCGACGAACGTGCTCCGCGCGATCGACAAGCTGGCGAAGATCGGTGCGGAAAAGGTCACCGAAGAACTCGCCGCGACCGCGAACTGCGGGCCGGAGCAAGCGGCGCAGGTTCTTGCGCTTTGCAGCATGACGGGCGACAATGCGTTGATCCTCCATCAACTCGACCAACTCGTCGCCGGCAATGCGACGGGCGAGACGGGCGCGGCGCAATTGCGCGCCGTCATCGACGGCACGACTGCCGCCGGCGTTGCGGCCTAACGGATTAAGCTCGATGTCTCGATCGCCCGCGGGCTCGATTACTACACCGGGACGATCGTCGAGACATTCCTCGACGACTTGCCGACGATCGGCAGCGTTTGCAGCGGCGGGCGTTACGACAACCTGGCCGAACTTTACACGAGCCAGCAACTGCCGGGCATCGGCGCATCGCTGGGCCTCGATCGCTTGCTGTCGGCACTCGAAGAACTCGGCGTCCTGCCCAAGATCAGCACGCCGGCGCCGATTTTCATTCCGTACTTCGACGCGAAACGCTTGAATGATTACTTGAAACTCGCGCAGCGGCTCCGCGCGGCCGGCTTTGGCGTCGAGGTCTATCCTGATCCGAAGAAGCTCGGCGCGCAACTCAAGTACGCCGACCGCCGCGGCTTCGCGGTGGCTCTCGTCGCCGGCGATCAAGAATTCGCGGCCAATTCGGTGCAAGTGAAGAATCTGCGAGACGGCGGCTCGGCGAATGTGTCGCTGGAGGGGACGGCGTTGGAGGAGGAGCTGCGGAAGGTGCTATCATGAACATCAAATACTTTCACGATACCGATACGGCGTTGCTGGAATTCTCCAATCAGCCCGTAGAACAGACTCGCGAGATCAGTGAAAACATTTACGTTGAGTTAGACGAGGCGGGAAATCTTGTCAGCATGACGATTGAGCATGCGCAGGCTTCCGCGAGCCTGCCGAAGGTTCAAGTACAAGAGTTCAACTAAGGCGTGGCCTGATGTACTAACTGCCCAGTTCAACTAATGACTGATCAATCAAAACCTAGTTTTGTTGCAGTTGCTCTTAGCTTGGGCATCATTTTTATCATTCCAATTGGCGTAATCTTTCTCTGCTGGCTTTGGTTTCATTGGATTCCTGCCACTATCGCTACCTTTTTGATAAGCTTGATGTATTTTGTCTTATGGTGGGGCACCTTCTTCGAAAAGCCAACTTATACAAGAGAGTTCTTCACAGGTCAGATTGATCATCCAGGTGGGAGTGCAGGGGCAGCGTTTGGTGTGGCCTACATGTTGAATACTGTTATCAATCAAGAAGGGGTCTGGACCTTTCTGTTGGCGATACTTTCCATTCCAGTATTCGGGGTCTGCTGCTCGCTGCTTTGGGGATGGAGCGAATGCAATATTGCTCGTTGGCGTTCTTTTAGATCACAGTGATACTTGAAAGATTAATTCTTCTCGTTATCCAAATTATCCCATGCCCGAAGGTCATTCCGTCTTCATCAACGCTCGCGATCATCAGCGCCTGTTCGCTGGCCATCGGGTGCAAGTTTCTTCGCCGCAGCGGCGGTTCGATGCGGCCAAGGTCGATGGGCACAAGCTCCAGCGCGTGTGGGCACTCGGCAAGCACCTGTTCTACGAGTTCGGCAAGGACCTAACCGTGCACATTCATCTCGGCCGGCTTGGACGCTGGCGCGAGCAGACGCTGAAGCGCGGCGAGGAACCGACGAAGCCAATGCCGGCGACGCGGATTCGGATTCGCAGCGCGAATCATGTGATCGATCTCTCGGGTCCCACGGCGTGCGAAGTCTTGAGCGACAAAAAGGTCGACGCGATCCGCGACCGCATCGGGCCGGATTTGCTCGATCCGAAGTCGCGGGCCAAGGACGTTTGGGCCCGCGTCAAAGATCGCGCGACGCCGATCGGGACGTTGCTCATGGATCAGTCGCTGCTCAGCGGCCTCGGCAATATCTTCCGCGCCGAGGTGCTGTACCTGCGCGAGATTCATCCCAGCACGCCGACGCGCGATCTCGGCCCGCAGAAGTTCGCGGCGCTCTGGCGCGAGGCAGTCAAACAACTAAAAATCGCGGTCAAGATCGGCAAGATCGTCACCCGCCCGCTCAAGTCACTCAAGAAACCGGTCGAGGAACTGACCCGCGATGAACGGTTTTATGTTTATCGCCGCACGGAATGCGGTGGGTGCGGCGCGCCGGTAAAGAAACTTACACTTGGCGGGCGGGCGTGTTATTATTGCTCGATGGAGCAGCGAAAAAGTGTTTAAAATCAGAAGTCTTGCATGGTAAAGTTTAAACATGGCGATCAACCCTTATGAACCACCTCAGTCGATTACAACTGCTCAAGATCGCGCGCGACCTTGGAAGTGGCGAGTTATTTTACCGCGGGTTGCATTTTCACTGCTGACCATGATCGATGTGATTGCCCTCATGAATGGTTTTTCTTTGAGGTTCACAACCGACAAAATGACCGACTTCGATCATTTTGTTTCGGACCTAAATTTTCCGGGTATTATTTTGGCATTATTTGATCCTACGGATGAGATTCTTATTTCGTATTTATTTTGTGCCGGCGGCATTCTCTCTTGGACCTTGCTCGCCTTAGTAATCGGCATCATCGTAGACATTGCCAATCGTACATTGCGATAATTCCAACACTTTGACTCGTGACTCATCCGTTGCCTTCTCATGCATCGATAACAACTTCTTGCTGCCACCTGGAGAGAAATGCCCGCCGATACCAACGGCGGCTTTATTATGTTTGGGGTACAACTCCCTGCAAATCCCGGAACGTTCAACTATAATTTTTTCGCTGGGAACTTCGTTCGATTCTTTGTGGGGAAGATCAGCATGCGCGGGCTTTTGTTTTGCGGACTGTTTTGTCTCGTTGCGATGCCGCTTCATGGGGCCGATTCGCTCCTTCGCAACGGTGACTTCGAAACGCTCAAGGATGACAAACCGCTCGACTGGAAAACCGGCGACGGCGTTTCGCTCGAAGCCGATGGGTCGAATCACTACCTGAGGTTGAAGGTCACCGAGCCGGAGAAAATGGTCCAAGCCTATCGTGCGATCACCTTGCCCAAGGATGCGAAGGCACTCGAACTGACGTACAAGGTTCGCTTCGACGGCATCGAGAAGGGCAAATCGACCTGGCATGATGGGCGGATCATGATGAACTTTCGCGATGCCAACAAGCGCGAAGTCAAGCCGACGCCGGCGCATCCGAATTACAAAGGAACCTCGTCCGCCAAGAAAGGCCAACCGGCCGAGTGGCAAGAGCGCACACAACAAATCCGCGTGCCCGAGGGGGCCGTGACGCTCGAAATGATCTTCGCCTTGTTCAATGCCAAGGCCGGCACACTGGAGTTCGACGACATCCATCTCGTGCCGATGGACGTCGCGATCATCGACAGCGCGGAGAAAGAAAAAGCCGACAAGGAAGCGGCCCGGATTGCCGCGCTGCCGAAACCGAAGCCCGCAGTGCCGGTGCCAACGCCAGAACAATTGCCGCCGATGCTGCGGGTCGTCGGCAATCGTTTGCACACGCCCGATGGCAAGAATGTCTGGCTGCAGGGTGTCGCGATTCCGAGTCTCGAATGGTCGGGCGGGGGCGAGCACATTCTCGAATCGATCGGCGTCGCGATCGACCAGTGGAAGGTCAACTGCGTCCGCCTGCCGATCCGCGAACACTTTTGGATCGGCAAGGGTCCGTACCAGAACGACGGCGGGATGAAGTATCGCCAACTGGTCGATGACGCGGTGAACCTTTGCGCAAGCAAAGGTTGCTACATGGTCCTCGACCTGCACTGCTATCGCGCGCCGGAGCAGAAGCACGCCGACTTTTGGAAGGATGTCGCGGCCAAGTACAAAAACCATCCGGCAGTGATGTTCGATCTCTTGAACGAACCGCACGATGTCTCGTGGGAAGTCTGGAAAAACGGCGGGCCGGTAATCGACAAGCAAACCGACGCCAACGTCGCCAAGGAAAACAAAGAAGCGCTCGTCAAGTTTCACTCGATCGGCATGCAGAAGCTCGTCGATACGGTTCGCGAACTCGGCGCGAAGAACATCGTCATCGTCGGCGGTCTTGATTGGGCGTACGACCTGAGCGGCATCCTCAACGGCTACGCGCTCGATGACAAATGGGGCAATGGGATCATGTATAGCACCCACGTCTATCCGTGGAAGAGCGATTGGAAAAACAAATTCCTCGCCCTTGCCGACAAGTACCCGTTGTTTCTTGGTGAGGTCGGCGCGGACAGCGAACGGATGTCGTTCATCCCGCCGGAACGCCACGAAGACCCATACACCTGGGTTCCGGACATGCTGGGCGTGATCCAGAAGCATCAGTTGCACTGGACGGCGTGGAACTTTCATCCGAAGTCGAGACCGCGCGTGCTGCTCGATTGGGATTACACGCCGACGCCGTTCTGGGGCGAGTTCGTGAAGAAGGCGCTGGCCGGGGAGAAGTTTGAGACGAAGAAGCTGCGGTAGTGTGGGCTTCAGCCCACACGTCACAAAGCCGCCGATGGGATCGGTGGGCTGTTACTAATGGTCGGCTTCGACTAACACGCGCACAAGGTTCGTCTGCCACCAGGCTTCCCAAAAGATCACCCGGTCTGCTGGCGTTTCGGCGGTGTTCTTGATTCCGGTGATTTTTTCCAAAGCGCGGTGCAGCGCCACGGCCGACGCGGCGTCGTTCTTTAGATGCATCTGCATGTTTGCTTCCGGCAGACTGCCGATCTGGTCACGCCCGCGGGAAACAACCTTCAGCGCCGAAAGCAACACGGGAAAGTCTTGTTCCGTCCCATGCTTCTCAAACAACCGGACAATGCTCGTGCGATCGCGCCCATGAATCGTGTTTGGCTCCAAGACATCGATCAACAAGGCTCTTACCGCGGGATTCATCCGCACGATTTCCTCGCTGATTTGCTCATCATTCAACGGCGGCAGATATTTCCCTTGCGGATGTTTCCACATATTGCGTTTGAGCTGCGCCAGCAACTGCCGCGCGCGAACGAGTTCCGGGAAATGATCGGCGTAGTAGTCGATCGCTTCGACCCGCCGCCGGTGTGTCGTCCAAAACCGGGCTTGTCCCAGATCGAGACGGACGCGTCGGTGCGAGATTATTGGCTGTAGTAAGTCTCGCCGTAGCTCCTCGGCAACGGCCGCGTCATTTCGTTGATCACGCAACAAGCGAATCCGCACTTCAGCCGGCGTGGAACGAAACGCGTCTCGGCCAGGCAACTTTTTTCCCTGATCCAAGAGCGCCAACTGACTCGAAGCCGAGAGGACCAGCGGCGCAGACTTGGAATGCTTAAAGAGTTCCGTCGGCTCAACGAGCGATTCGCGCAAATAATCTTCGCGCTGCGGATAGGTCTCGTAGAGCCAGGTCACTGCGCGGCGCAGTTTGGGCTCCAACGAAACCGGCCAGTTGCCGCGTTGGTTCATGTCGAGTGCGCGGCAAGGCTCTTGCTCGTCGTCGTCGTTCACTTTGAACGTCGGCCACTTGGCCATCAGTTCCTCGGCCACCAGGAGGGCTTCGTCAACTCGTTTGAGTTCCAACAAATTGCCAATCACCAAGAGGTTCGCGCCGAGCTTATCCGTCTTGCAAAAAATGCGCTCCGAGCGCTCGAGTTCGCCGGCCTCCAACAGAGCTTGGGCCAGAACGAGTCCTTGGCGGCTATTGATGAGTTCTTCGCTCGGCTTGGGTCCGAAAGCACGGACCGCGGCGCGGTACTGTTTCTTGACGAGCAACAGATCGCCAACTGTCGGATACTCGGCGTTTCTGACGGTGGAGCCGATGACTTGGAGGTAATCGTTCTTTTCAAGAACCGCCAGAGCCTCGGGATATTTTTCTTGTTGCACCAGCACCAACGCTTGGAGCGATTTCAAGAACTTATCCTCGGGCCTGAATTCTAAAGCCCGTGCCGTAACTCGCGCAGCCGTCTCCCAGCGCTCGTAAAGCACGCACTGCACAGCCCAGCGTTCTAAAAATACCCCAGTGAAAAAGTTGAGGTGTCGCCGGTCGCGCAACGCTTCATGGACATCGCGCCATTCATACGGCAGCCGCATGCCGATCTCTAAAAGTTCGCGGGCATCGCGCACGCGTTCCTTGTTCGGCTCAAGCTTGGCCAGTTCGTTCAGCTCATCGAGGGCCGCGTTCGGTGAAAAGAATCGCAGCCGTGCCCAACGCAGCGCAAGCGAGTCAGGATGAGCTTTAAGCGCTGCGCCGGCATAGCAAAAATTGAGATACTCTTCGCTAGAAGATCGCTCCAGGGCGAGCAGTAATTCCTCCCAGTAATCGACGCGCTGCGGATTGGCAAGCACAGCTAGCTCGAGCAACGCCGTATCTTCTTCGCGGTCGTTAGGATCCTTCCGCACGCGGTCGATGATCTCGTCACCTCGCGCGAACGGCGCGAACAGAAAGAGCAGGACCGCGATCAGTCCTACGCGGCATTGCGCAAGAGAAGTGGTCCGAGTTAAAAAGATGTTCGTCATGATGAAAGCGGAGGCTGCCCCAGTGAACGGTTGACTCGTCGCAGAAGTCGGAATGCACTAAAACTCGGTTTCAGCAATCACCCGCACTAGGTTCGCTTGCCACCAAGCCTCCCAAAACAGGATGCGGTCTGCGTAGGATTTGCCCGTGTTTTGCACGCCGGTGATTTTTTCGAGGGCCTCGTGGAATGCCGGTTCGTTGGGGTTATTGGTGGATTCCTTGAGAGCGCTCAACAGGTCCGGGACATCGGCCTGCGTGCCATGCGCTGCGAGCAACTGCACCACCGGTGTCTTGTCACGAGCATTTTCATCATGCGCCGCAAGCGCTTTGAAGAGCAGCGCGCGCACCACGGGATTCATCCGCCGGACTTCAACGCTGATTAGCTCGGCGGCGCGTTCCGACTCTTGCACTTGCAAATGCTTGAGTTGTTCGACCAGACGCCGCGCGCGGAACAGCTCGCGCGGGTGTGTCGAATAGTAGGCGATCGCTCGGGTTTCGCGTAAACTATCGGCCCAGTGCTGCGCGGGGCGGAGATTGGTGCGAATTCGGGCCTTCTCGCGCGGCGGCTCTAGCAACACGCGGCGAAAATAATCGTATGTCTCGCGCGGCCCGGCCTCGTACCACCCATAACCCGGGACATATTCGCCCGGGGCTTTGCCGGCGAGTTGCCCGCTCTTCCAGACGTCTTGCATGGAGCGCAATTTGACGGGCATCGGCTCGTGTTGAAAGAGCTCGTCCGGTGTGGCAAGGTGCTGGTTGAGCAAATCCTTGTGCTGCGGATATGTTTTCCAAAGCCAGGCAATCGCGCGCTTGAATTGCGGCTCGAGCGCGACGGGCCAATTGCCGCTCCAGCGCATATCCTTGGCATGGCTATACTCCTTCGACCCCGCCGGCCAGTTGTCGAACAATTGTTCGGCCACTTCGCGGGCGGACGCGGTTTGCTTGAGATCAAGTAGGTTGCCGATCACGAGCAACGACGCGCCGAGCGGATCGGTTTGCGAGAAGACTTCTTCCGCTCGCTCCAACTTGTTCGACTGGAGCAGCGCTTGCGCTAAGACGAGACCTTGGCGGCCGCGCACGAGATCTTCGTCGGGCTTGGGACCAAACGCTCGGACAGCCCACTCGGGCTGTTTCTTGCTGAGCAACAAATCGCCGACGGTGGGGAAGAGGAGTTTGCCGTTGTTGAGGGCTTGCTCGAATTTCGCCTGATTCAAGGCGGCGAAGGCGAGTTCGTATTTTTCCTGATGGACAAAGGCCGTGGCTTCGACGGTGCGCAGCAGCTTGGATTTGGGAAGCAGTTCCAACCCCCGCTTGGCCGCGCGCGCGGCGGATTCGTGATTTTGAAAAGCGAGGCATTTGACCGCCCACTCTTCATAGAATTGTCCTGTTTGCCAATCACGCGGCAAACGCAAGCTCATTTCCAGGATTTCGCGCGCGTCGCGCAGTTTTTGTTTATCAGGTTCGCGCGCGGCCAGCGCCGACAGTTCATCGAGCGCGACTTCCGGGCGCAGGCAACGCAGCCGCGCCCAATGGACCTCGAGCGAATCAGGATGCGCGTGGAGCGCGGCTTGGGTGTAGCACGTGATGAGGCCGCGATCGAGGGCCGTTTCACTGAGCAGACTCACCAAGGCTGCCCAGTAGTCAGCCCGCTCCGGTGCCTTGAGTACCGCAGTTTCGAGAAATTCGATGGCCGGCCCGGGGTCGCTACGAGAAAAGCCCTTCCAGGCACTATCAATGGTTTCATCGGCGTGAGCGGCAGAACTGCTGCTGATCAACGCGAGGAGAATCAACCAACAGCAGCGCAAGTGACGCCCCGGGAATTTCGCCGCCGGGACGGAACTTGTATGTGGAGAATCGTAGACTGCCATAACGATGAACAAGATGATCCGAGGGCAAAGCGTTTCCTCCAGTCCCCATCATAAGCCGCACGGCCGTTCTGCGCAACAAAAAAACCACGGACGTCTTAGGACGTCCGTGGTGCAGTGTTGAGCTATCGTTCGCAGATCCCAGGGGGTGAACCCCTGGGCTTTGGCTTGGTTCTTGACTCCTTCGCTTACGCGTCGGGCTACTAAATTCAATCCCTCGCTTACGCGTCGGGCTGTTATTAGCCGACCTTGGTCTTGAGATCCAACCCGCTGGCGGTGGTCGGCGTGACCGTTGGTGTTGCTTCAGTGGTGTCCGAGTCGCTGCTGCGAATCTTGAGTGTCGCGTTGGGCGGCATGCGGCGTTCTTGGACGAAGCCCCGTTTGCCGCTGCTGCAGAAGACATGCAACGCGGCAACGTGTCCCGTCGGGAACGTGGCTCGCAGCGTGGCGAGGACTTCGGTCCATTTCAAGCCGCTGCGGTAAAGGATGCGGTAGGCCTTCTTGAGTTCGGTGACTTGTTCCGTGGTGTAGCCGGCGCGGCGGAGGCCGACCAGATTCAACCCGCAGACCTGGCTGTCGTGATCCAGCGTGACATAGGGCGGGACATCTTGAACGACCTTGGTCATACCGCCGATCATGGTGAGTGCGCCGATGCGGCAGAACTGGTGCACGCCGACGCCGCCCGAGATAAACGCTCGGTCTTGGACCGTGACGTGGCCGGCGAGCATCACGTTGTTGGCAAACACGACGTTGCTGCCGATCAAGCAATCATGCGCGACGTGTGTCACGGCCATGAGCAAGTTATTGTCGCCGACCATCGTGCTCATGCCGGGTTTCATCGCCCGGTGGATCGACGAGTATTCGCGGATCGTGTTGTTGTTGCCGATGACGAGGCTGCCGAGCTCGGGATTTTTCTTGAGGTGCTGCGGCACCCCGCCCAGGACCACATGCTCCGAGATGTCGTTCCCCTCGCCCAGAATGGTGCCGGTCTTGACGACGGCATGGGCTCCGATGATGCATCCCGTTCCGACGACGGCGCCGTCTTCGATGATCGAGTACGGTCCGATCGTCACATTGCTGCCCAGAGTGGCCGAAGGACTGACGATCGCTGTGGGATGAATATTCACCGGGTGTTCCTTCACATGGTCTCGTGGCGAGCAGGCCGCGCAGTCAAAACACTGGGGGCCAGGTCCGAAAATCGTTACAGACATCCTTGTCCGGCAAATCTTCGCTTACCCGCTATGGCTTATCGGTCGCTACAAACGGAACAGTTGATCAAGGCGTGCGGACTATATCGCGCGAAACCCGAAAACCCAACACCATTTAGGCAAGGTTTGCGGCCTGGGCAGCAGATGCCGGCGCCGGACATTTTCGCCGTGATCATTGGAGCGGTGGCGAATGACTTGCGGCCGTGCCAGCGGACGATTCTGCTAGCGTCGTGAAATTCAGGGACTGTTCGCGGTAACGGATCCAAACCCCTGGGCTTTGAGGTAACTCCGCCCTACTTGTCAGACGCCTCTCTTCGCGGGACAATTTCAATTATCTGCGGCACGACGTTTTCGCCCTTGCTAGCAGTTATTCTTTCCTTTATTTGCTCCGAACTTGCCCATGCCCACTGCCGACGAACTTTGCAATCAAGCCGACCAACTCAAAGAAGAGGGGAAACTGGATGAGGCCGTTGTTAAATACCAAGAGGCTCTCGACCTGGAACCCGACAATGTCCTGGGGCATTTGGCGCTGTCGGTGTTGCTGACCAAACTGGCCCGGCATGACGAGGCGATCAAACATGCCTACCGCGCGGCCGAATTGGAGCCAAACGATGCGTTTGGCTACAGTTCGCTCAGTATTACCCTCCAGCGGGCGGGCAAATTCCTCGAAGCCGAAGACGCCTTGGCCCGGGCGAAAATGCTGCAACAGGGGCATTGAGCGGTTGTTGCGAAATGATTGCTAAAAGCGTGCGCAATGTTCGTTGGCGAGCTTCTTCCAAAGCCCAGGGGTTTATCCCCTGGGAGAATTTATTCCCAGGGGGCGAGCCCCTGGGCTTTGCTTAACACCTGAATATTCTTGCAATAGATTTTGACAAAATTTGCGGGATAGACGTTTTCTCCCTGCTGCGGCGCAAAACACCGCCGAAAATTCGGGAAAAAATGCTGGCTTCGCATCCCGCCGAATGGTTAGGATAAGAGAACTCGCGCGATCGTGGCTTCGTCCCATAAAATTCTGCGGAAACCTCGGGGAAGATTCGAGGTTCAACAGAGTTACTGATTCGTGCGGCCACGTGCTGTCGAAATATAGCTTCGAGGCGCAGTGCTTGTTCGAGGGTGACCGGTGTGTCACTCTTTTGCCGGTAACTTTTTCTGGTCTTGCCGATGAGCCGTCTCCGTTCTGTTCCATTGCAGATCGTCACTTTGGCTAGCTGCTGTCTCGCCTTGTCGTTCTTGCCATTGAACGCAGTCGAACCCACAGCTCCCGCCAAGCAATCAACAAGTCAACAGGCGAGCAAAACGAGTGCCGCCGAAGAAGCCCCCCAGGTCAACCTCGCGCCGCTCTTCGCTGGCGAGGTTCCCCGTTCGCTCGACGAACTGCGTGCTCTGGAAAAAGCCGTCACCACGATCCTCCCGAAATTGCTCAACTCGACGATCGCCGTCCAAGTCGGCGCAAGCCAAGGGAGCGGCGTCATCATCGACAAAGAGGGCCACGTCCTCACCGCGGCACACGTCATCGGCGACGCCGGACGCGACGCGATCTTTATCATGCCCGATGGAAAACGACTCAAAGGCAAAACCCTCGGCGCGAATCATGATATCGATGCGGGCTTGATGCAGATCACCGACAAGTTCGATTTCCCCACCGTTGATTGGGGCGATTCGTCGATCCTGAAAAACGGCCAGTGGTGTCTCTCACTCGGCCACCCAGGCGGCTTTCAGCGCGGGCGGAATCCGGTCATTCGCTTGGGCAAGATCTTTACCTCGCGCAAGACGTTGATTGCGACCGACTGTACGATCATGCCGGGCGACTCGGGCGGACCGTTGTTCGATCTCGAAGGCCATGTCATCGGCATCCACAGCCGGATCGGCGGTCCCCTCACCGCTAATATCCATGTGCCAATCAGCGCATTCCGCGATGGTTGGGACCGCATGGTTGCCAGCGAAACCTGGGGCCGCGATACCGAAGAAGCGGGTCCGTACCTCGGGGTGATCGGCGATCTCGAAGTCAAGGACGCCGCCAAACTGGCCCAAGTAAACCCCAACACGCCAGCCGATCGCGCAGGTCTGCGGGCGGGCGACATCATCCAAAAATTCAACGACGTCGAGATCAAATCGTTCGCACAGTTAGCCGAAACCGTCCGCAAGCAAAAGGTCGGCCAATCGGCGACGCTCAAAGTGCTGCGCGGCGACAAGACGCTCGAGTTGAAGATGCGTTTGGCTGCCCGGCCAAGCACGTCATGATGCCGTACGACGGACTTCCAGTCCGTCGAAATTCCGTAAATCCTGCGACGGACTAGAAGTCCGTCGTACATGAATGCTTTTGCATTCTGCCTTTTGCATTTGCCTTAGGGTGCGAGATGAATTGGTCTGTAATCTTTCGCAGTTTCCTCTTAGCCACGGCCATGGGCTCGACGTGCGCGTATTTCGCGCACGAGTGGGCGATTGAACAAATCGCCGCCGAAGAAGTCGATCCGTGGCTGGCCTACGAGCAGATGCCCGTCCAGCAAGGGGGCGAGCCCGGCGACATGCCCAACGACAAACCCGACCCGCGCGGGATGTTCAACCTGCTCGACTCGCGCCGCGAACGTGGCCGTTACCCCGGCGACGAAGGCAAGAATCAAACCAAGGTCAAGGCCAGCTTCAAACCCGTCTCGACGCTCGCCAACACCGGCACGGCGACGATCTATTGCGACGACAAGGAAGCCGCGCTCGGCACCGTGATCGACGCCAAGGGGCAACTCCTGACCAAGGCGAGCGAACTCCACGGCAGGATTACGGTGGCCGTGAACAACAAAAAGTATTCGGCCCGCGTCCTTGGCGTCGCGCGCGAACATGACCTGGCCTTGCTCTCGATCGCGGCGACGGACTTGAAGCCGATTACCTGGCGCGACTCGGGTGATCCGGCCTTGGGGAGCTTCCTCGTCACCACGAGCCCCGCCGCGGACCCCGTCGCGATCGGGGTCTTGAGTGTCAAGGCCCGCAAGATTTCCTCGCCGAGCGGTCTGCTCGGGATCATGCTCGAACAAGCCAACGACGGCCCGCAGATTCTTCGCGTCCTCGAAGGGAGCGCGGCCGAGGCTGCCGGACTCCGGGCCAACGACGTCGTCCTCCAAGTCAACGACACGCGCGTCACCACGCGCGAAGGGCTGATCGAATACATCAGCAACTTCCGCCCCGGCGACAAGCTGCAACTGCGTATCCGCCGGGGTTCGGAAACGTTGGCCATTGGCGCGATCCTGGGCCGGCCGGAAACGGGCCGGCCGACGCAAGCCGGCGGCAAGAATCGCCGCACCGAAGACGAACGCCTGGCTGGCGAACTGAGCGAACGCCGCGGCGGCTTCCCCACGGTCTTGCAGCACGATACGGTCCTTCGCCCGACACAAATCGGCGGCCCGCTGATCGACCTCGACGGCCGCGCCGTGGGGATCAACATCGCCCGGGCGGATCGTGTCTCGACGTATGCCTTGCCCGCCG
>JBGSSS010000057.1:0-62779 GCA_041736895.1 Pirellulales bacterium | reverse complement strand
GCTTGCGCGCCGCGCTGATCAGGCTCGGCGAACGGGCGCTTTCCGGCGCAAACGGCGCGCCCGGCGACGCTTGACCGCGCCTTTGCAAGGCCCTTGGAAAGCCTCTTGCAAAGGCTTGCAATCACGAGCGCATGCTCTTAGGTTCGCGCCGCTTCATGCCGCCATAGCTCAGTTGGTTAGAGCACCAGATTGTGGATCTGGGGGTCCCCCGTTCGAGCCGGGGTGGCGGTACCATGTTCTTGGCGCCAACGATCATTGCGGCGGATTCCGACGGACCCGCCGTAGAGCATGCGGCGGGGACACATGAGTTGGCGAAAGCTGAGTTGGCGACGCAGGCTTGTGGACAAGCCGCCCGACCGCGACCCGCGGCCGATCTATGTCGCGACCTTTGGACTTCTTATGTCCATCGCGAGCTACGCCATTCCCGACGAGCGCATGGCGGGCGCCTTTTTCGGCTCCGGCCTGATCACCGCGGGTTTTTGCGTGGTCTATTGGCTCGCCAATCCCACCGGCGGCGTCGATTGAGCGGGCTCATCGCATGCGCCGTCATCGCGAGCCGAAGGCGAAGCGATCCAGATGTGCGCTCGCGCGTGTGGATTGCTTCGCTTCGCTCGCAATGACGTCATTAGGCGCCATCTCACCGCGTCATGGCCGCGCTTGTCGCGGCCATCCACGCGACGACGCGCCGCAAATGTGAGAACGTGAGCCGAACGCGCCGACTCTGCGCGAAACGTTTCGCGATGTCCCGGCGTGGGTGGCCGGGACAAGCCCGGCCATGACGGCTGAGAGTGAGTTAAATTAACCCGAGTTCGGAGCCTTGGCTTCGACTTACAGCAGATTGCCTTCCGAGATCGCGCGAAGGGCGAAGCCGAGCGCGATGATGCCCCATCCCTTGAACAGCAGATCGACGCCCAGAAACGTTCCGATCGCCCAGAGGCCGGTGAACGGCCAGCCGGTCACCAGCAGGCCCCCGAGGAGCAGCGCGACGCCGCCCTGAATGAGATACATCCAGAACCCTTCGATGTGGGAGGTGAAGGCGAAGCCGATGATCAGCACGCCTTCGGCGATGAAATAGAAGCCGATGAGCAGCGTGATGGCTTCGGCGCTGATCGCCGGCCGAGTCAGGAGCATGATTCCGACGATCGCCAGAAGGACCGCCCAGAGCACATGGACGAAAAAGTCGGTCCACAGGCCCGCCGTCGTAAAGGCGAAAACGAGCACGGACACCGCGCTGACGACGAGCAGGACGCCGAAGAAGCCGACCGTGATGATGGTCGCCATCCTGGCGCGCAGGATCGCGATGATTCCGAGCGCCCCAATCAGGATGCCAAGGGCGATCACCCACCCCCAATGAACGGCGAGGACGTCAGGGGCGCTTGAAACGAAAGAGTCAAACTGGCGCTGCATCTAAGGCTTCCCTCTAAGCGTGGCGAAAGCCCGATCTTTGCCGATCAGCGACAAATAGCAAGCCGATATTTGCAACCAAGCCGTTTAAGGGGCGGCGGCGTTAACTTCGGTCAACTTATCGAATAGTCTGCGCCCTGATCGCGTGCTCACAGAACATGGACTCCGAGCGCTGTTTCGAGCCGCTGACCGATGACGATCTCGCGCGGCTCGCCGGGATTGCTCGAGACGTATTGCGCGAAAGGGCCTTCCGAACGCCGGTCGGACGGCGATACGAACACCAGCTGATCCTGCTCGCGCTCTGTCAGGGCGGCGCGCAACATTATGTGGACGGCGTCAGCGGCGTCAAAGATCTCGATGTCTGGGCGTTCTTTCGCGGCGGCCTTGAGAAGCCTTTTCCCTGGCGCGCACGATGGAGCGCCGATTTCGGACCGTCCCGCCTCGGCCGCCACCCGGCCGACAAGGGATATCTTGGCCGGCGCGTCGACGTGATGGGCCGTTCGCTTCCAGCGAGCGATACGAGCGGCGAAGACGCGGTCCTCGACTGGCTGCACGGCCGCAGCACAAGCGCGAGACTTCTCGTCAAACGCCCGGTGATCGGGCTTTTTCCTCAGGCGCTCTTCGGCAAGACGCTCTGGTCGCCCATCTCGCAATCATCGTCGAGGTGAGGGAAACGGCGCGGCGCTTGCGCCGGAAGCTCAGGACGCGTTTCTTAGACGCTGATCGGTTTGGGAACGGAAAGCGCTCATGAAGTTTTTTCGATCGGCCGCCTTTTTCGCGGTCCTGTTCTTCTCGCTCACGGCCGCCGGCGCCGAGCTGAGCCGCTCCGTCGTTCCGCTAACGTTGACCGAAGGCGAATTCGCTGGCGGGCGCGTTTACCTGCCGGTCCGCATCGGCAATGTCATGGGGCCGATGCGGCTTGACACCGGGGCTTCGAGCACGCGCATCAGACTTGCCGCCTGGAACAAGGACATGCCGGTTCTCGGCGAAAGCGTCTCCACCGGCGCGTCAGGCGCGACAATGCACTGCGACGACGTCGAAGCGACGAAGGTCGAAATCGTCGCCAATGAGGGAAATAATGTCGCGCGGATGAATTATGAGCTCACGCGCTGTCCCGCGGGCGACGCCGACGACCTCTTGGGAATCGATTTTTTCAAAGGCGCGCGCTTCAGCCTGGATATCGATCGCCGCGAGCTCGTCTTTTTCGGCGCCATGACGGCGAACAGCCAGCCTAAGCCGCTTCGCCGGCTGGGTCCCGATCGGCGTCTAATCGGCGTCGACCTGCGCTTCGGCAAGACGGCCTCCGTCGGGCTCTTCGACTCGGGCGCGGAAGTCTCGGCGGTCGATCAGCAGTTTATACGAAAGCATAAAGCGCTTTTCGCGGTGGTAAACGCCAAGGCGCGCGCAAGCGGCGTCGCCGGCGCCCGGATCGCCTCAAAAATGTATAAGATCAAATCGCTCGATCTGGGCGAAGGCCGCGTGCTGCGCGACGTTTATGCGATCTCCTATGACTTTGGCGGCTTGCGCGCCGCGCTCGGCCGCGACGTTTCTGTTCTCATCGGCTGCAACGTCATCCGAAGCTTCAACTGGGACTTCGATTTCCGCACGCCGGATTCGCCGACATGGGACGCGAGGCTGAAATAGGCTCAGGATTCACTGCCGCTGACATTGCGTCGGCCGTCAACGCGCGGCGCGTCCTGCGCCAGAGGAAAGAAAGGCAAGATGGGCGCCCTCTGGCGTTCGCCGAGAAGAAATGCATCGATCATCGAGGCCTCCCGAGTGAGAAACCAGCGGCGCCTCGCCCATCCTCAACGGGTTGCCTCAAAGCGTTCGAGCCTGTATCCGGGCGACAAGGCGGGGCGCTGACATGGCAGACAGCAAGATCGATGCTTCACTGGCGCTGCGCAGCGAGGGCCGACTGCTTGTCGGCCGGGACCGCGTCAAGCTGTTGGAGGCGGTCGCAACCCACGGCAGCATCACCAAGGCCGCCAAGGCCGCCGGCTTCAGCTACAAGGCGGCGTGGGACGCGGTGAACGCGATCAACAATTTGCTGCCGACGCCGGCTTTTCTCACCAAGGCCGGCGGGCGCAGCGGCGGCGGCGCCGAAGTGACCGAAGAAGGACGACGGCTGATCGCCACCTTCCACCGCCTCGAAGAAAAGCTCGCGCGCATATCCGAGACGATCGCCGAAGAGGGACTCGCCGGCGCGGAAGATTTCCTACTCTGGACCGCCGGCATGACGATTTCGGCGCGCAATGTTTTTCGAGCCGAAGTGACCGATGTGAGGAAATGGCCGGTCGACGTCGAAGTGACGCTGCGCGTCTCCGAAAAGGATACGATCCTTGCGATCGTCACCAATGAATCCGCGGAGCGGCTGAACCTTACCCAAGGGCGCAAGGCCCTGGCGCTTATCAAGGCGTCCTTTGTCAATCTGGCGCCGGCGGAGGATGCGACGCCGCTTCAGCGCAACTGCTTTAGAGGCATGGTCACGCAACGGATCGACGCCGAACGCAATAGCGAAATCCTGCTCGACATTGGGTTCGGAAAGACGATGACCGTGGTGACGCCGCGCCGCCATGTTGAAGACTTGGGACTGAAGGAAGGAGACGCCGCTTTGGCGACCTTTGATCCCTCCGACGTGATTTTGGCGGTGGAATAGCCCCTTACAGCAGCGTCGATCGTTACGGCGCAACTGGATATGGGCTCGATTCCGCAATAGACTCTCTTCGCCCTTCGGCGGAAACCGCATCTAAAGGAGCAAACCATGAAGCGAATCTATTTCATCGCCGCCGCCCTATCCTTTTGTGCGACGGGCGCCTTCGCGGAAACGAAGAAGCCGACGGCCAAATGGACCTGTGAGGAATTCCTGGCGGTCGACGAACAATTTCAGCCAAAAGTGATCTATTGGTCCTCTGCTCAGACCAAGGCGGGCAAGGCGCTTGGTTCGGCCGTCGACATTGAAGGCGCCGAGAAGGTCGTTCCGATGGTCATCGACGACTGCAAGAAGGCGCCGCAGGAGTCTTTCTGGAGCAAGCTCAAAGACGCTTGGAAAAAGATCGAAGCCGACGCAAAATCGCTTGGCAAAAAACTGTGAGGCTGCCGGGGGACCGGCATGGGAGGCTGAACGATGCTTGAAACGATCGCTATCATCCTCATCATCATGTGGCTGCTCGGGCTTGTCTCGTCATATACGATGGGCGGCTTTATCCACATTCTGCTCATCATCGCGATCATCGTCGTTCTTTTGCGCATCATTCGGTGACGCGGCGCGAAATCGCCGGCTTTCGCCTGGAGCGCCCCGAGCGACGGACGGTCCGAACGGGGAAGCGAACGATTGGTAGGCGTCCTTTACCGGCCGCTGCGCTCATACGTGCTCGACTCCTTATCTGAATGGCGGCAGATCGCGTTGTTTGTGGCGTAAGATGCGTGCCGAGCGCTGTCGGCCTGTGACGAGATTGACGCTCGCAACTTCACCGGAAGCAAGATTCGACCCATGCCCATGTCGTCCTCCGGCAGAAATCCTGCGCCCAATCTGTTTCGCATTCTACTCATCAACTTCGGCGTTCTGCTCTGTCTCGGGGTGGCGGCGGAGATCGGCCTGCATTTCGTCTACCGGGACGGCAATCCATTCCTGGCGCCCGCCAAAAACGAGCTGAGAATTCGCGATCCGCATTATACGCATGGCCTCAAACCGAATTTCGACGGCTTCGACGCCTGGGGTTCGAACGAGGTCCGCATTTTCACGAATTCACTGGGCTTTAGAGACGGCGCCATACGCGACGTTCCGATGACGACGAACCGCAAGCGCGTCGTCTTTATCGGCGACTCCTTTGCTGAAAGTCTCGGCGTGCCTTACGAGCAGTCTTTCATCGGCCTCTTCGCGCAGGCCTTTCCCGCGATCGACGTGTTGAATGCCGGCGTGTCCAGTTACGCGCCGTCGGTCTATTTCGAGAAGCTCAAATATTTTCTCGACGCCGGACTGAAGTTCGACGAGGCCATCGTCTATATCGATATCTCCGACATACAGGACGAAGCGATCCTCTATTCGTATGACAAAAATGGCGTATTGCAGATCGGCTTGTTTCAGACCGGAGCCGATGCGTGTTCGCCGACGCCGCGACCGCCGCTGCAGCGCCCGGAGAAGCGCTGGTGGGAGAAGGTCTCCTATATCGGCGAGTTCCTCGGCCAGATGCGCTATTCCGCGCAGTTGGCGAGAACGATCGAACTGGCGAGTTTCGAAGATCTCTCAAGGTCGCGCGCCGTTTACAGTCGGGACTATGCGCGTCCAAGCTGGACATATAGCGACGATTCAAGCTGCTATGGCGCTCTTGGGATTGAAGCGTCGATCGATAAAGCCAAACGGCAGATGGATCGCTTATATGAACTTCTGGCGTCGCGGGGCGTCGCGCTTTCAGTTGGGGTCTATCCTTGGCCGCAACAGCTCCTCTATGACAAAGTAGATTCACGGCAAGCGCGACTCTGGCGCGAGTGGTGCGCGGGCAAATGCAGAAGATTTTTCGATCATTTTCCCGACTTTTTCGAGCACAAGACGCAGGAGCCTGATTTCATCAGATCGTTGTATTTCTGGGGTGACTTTCACTTGAACGCCCGCGGCAACCAACTCCTGGCGCGTCGCCTCATCGAGTCGTTCGAGTGACGCCGCGACGAACTTATCGGCGGCGGCGGCGAAACGCGCGGATCAGGCGACTGGAATGAAGCCGGAAACGGCGTCGCGACAGAAGCCGCGGCTTGAAACCCGCGACGGTATCCATTATTCGCACCATGAAGTGACGCGGCGTGCAACAGTTTGATGTTCGGCCGGGTTGGAGATAGTTTTCCGTCGAGGCGACCTGGGGGACCTCGTCAATATGTCGCATGAGGATTTTTCGAGAGACCGTTCGGCCGCCATGGGATCCGATCGATCGTTCGGATTCGTGATCGCCGCGGCGATTGCGATCATCAGCCTGCTGCCGCTTTGGCGCGGCGAGACGCCGCATTTCTGGGGGCTCGCCGCAGCGCTCGGCTTCGCCGCGGCGGCGTTCCTCGTCCCGGCCAGATTGCGGCCGCTTAACCGGCTCTGGCACAAGCTTGGCCTGGCGCTGCACAAAATCACCAACCCGATCATCATGGGCGTTCTGTTCTTTGGCGTGATCCTGCCGATCGCGGTGATTTTCCGATTGCGCCGCGCCGATCCGCTCAAACTGTCATTCGACAAGAACGCGGCTTCCTACTGGACCATGCGCAATACGCCCGAGACGGCGAGCGACATGAGCAAGCAGTTCTGAGGAGAGAGGTAAAATGAGTTTTCTGCTCGAGCTTTGGGACTATCTGAAGACCCGAAAGAAATATTGGATGGCGCCGGTGCTGGTCATCATGCTGCTCATCGGCGCGCTGATCGTTCTGCAAGGAACCGCGGTCGCACCATTCATCTACACGCTCTTTTAAATCGCGATGCGGATACTCGGCATCTCCGCCTTCTACCACGACAGCGCAGCCGCCGTTGTGGAGGATGGCGACATCATCGCCGCCGCTCAGGAAGAACGGTTTTCGCGCAAGAAGCACGACTCCCGCTTTCCGCGTCATGCGATCGACTATTGTCTTGAAGCCGCGCGCGCTGCGCCTGGCGACATTGATTTCGTCGCCTTCTACGACAAGCCGTTCGTCAAATTCGAGCGGCTTGTTGAAACTTACGTCGCCTTTGCGCCGCGCGGCTTCCAGTCCTTCAAGATGGCGCTGCCGCTATGGCTGCGCGAAAAGCTGTTTCAGAAATCGCTGCTGCTGAAAGAGATGAAGGCCTATTCGGCGGATGTCGACTGGGCGAGCAGGCTGCTGTTCGCCGAACATCACTTCAGTCACGCCGCCAGCGCCTTCTTTCCCTCTCCCTTCAAGGACGCGGTCGTTCTGACGATGGACGGGGTCGGCGAATGGGCGACGACGTCGGTCGCATTCGGCGACGGCAATCAACTGACGATGCAGCGCGAGCTTCGTTTCCCGCATTCGCTGGGGCTGCTCTATTCGGCTTTCACTTATTACACCGGGTTCAAAGTGAACTCCGGCGAATACAAGCTGATGGGCCTCGCCCCTTACGGCGAGCCGAAATACACAGACCTGATCCTCGATCATCTTATCGACCTCAAGCAGGACGGCACCTTCCGGCTCGATCAGTCATATTTCGACTATTGCACCGGATTGCGGATGACCAATGCGAAATTCGATGCGCTTTTCGGCGGCGCGGCGCGCAAGCCGGAAGAATTGCTGACGCAGCGCCATATGGATCTCGCCGCCTCGATACAGGCGGTCACCGAGGAGATTGTCCTTAGATTGACCCGCGGCCTCGCCAAGGAGACCGGCGCCCGGAACCTGTGTCTCGCCGGCGGCGTGGCGCTGAATTGCGTCGCCAATGGGCTCATCGAACGCGAGAAGATCTTCAAACGGCTTTGGATTCAACCCGCGGCGGGTGATGCGGGCGGCGCGTTGGGCGGGGCGCTCTACGCGTGGTATCAACTGCTCGACAAACCGCGCACAGTCAATCCACTCGACAGTCAGCAAGGTTCGTACCTTGGCCCGCATTTCGACAGCCAGCACGTGCGCGGCTTCCTCGATTCGAGCGGCGCGGTATACGAGCACTACCCCAACGAGGACGACCTCTGCCGCCGGATCGCGGAACTCTTGGATCAAGGCAAAATTCTGGGCCATGTCTCCGGCCGTATGGAATTCGGTCCCCGCGCGCTGGGACATCGGAGCATCATCGGCGACGCGCGCAACACAAAGATGCAGGCGGCGATGAATGTCAAGGTAAAGTTCCGCGAATCGTTTCGTCCCTTTGCGCCGAGTTGCCTGGTGGAACGCGCAAGCGACTACTTCGAGATGGATTGCGACAGCCCGTACATGCTACTTGTCGCTCCGGTGCGCGAAGAACGTCGCAAACCACTGACCGAAGCGGAACAGAAGCTCTTCGGGATCGAAAAACTGAACACCATTCGCAGCGACCTGCCGGCGATTACCCACGTCGATTACAGCGCCCGGGTACAAACAGTTCGCCCGGAGACTAGCCCGCGCTACTACAAGATCATCAAGGCGTTCGAGGAACGAACCGGGTATGGCGTGATCGTGAACACCTCGTTCAACATTCGCGGCGAGCCGATTGTGTGCCGGCCCGAAGAAGCGTATCGTTGCTTTATGTTCACCGACATGGACGCGCTGGTGCTCGAGGATTGCATTTGCCTTAAGGAACAGCAGCCGCCGATGACCGGGGCCGAAGAATACAAAGCGCAGTTCAAGTTGGATTGAGAACCGATCCCAATAGTAGCCCGCAGCGTAAGCAAGGGAGTTTAAACAAGCGACACTCCCTCGCTAACGCGTCGGGTTGCTAAAGTCACAAGCCCAAGCAAAGCACTCCCATGGCACGCCGTAACAGCATCATCTCCGAATTCTTCGCTTTCTTGCGTGAGAACAAAGCCTACTGGATGGTGCCGATCCTGATCGTATTCTTGCTCTTGGGCGTGTTACTCGCGCTAGGCGCGACAGGCTTGGCTCCGTTCATTTACACCCTGTTTTAAGGGGCCGGTTTTTGTAGCCTGCAGCGTTAGCGAGGGCGACAAAAAATGACGATGAAGCCCTCGCTAACGCTATTGGCTGCTAAATTTCGAGTTCACCGCCTCGTCCGCTAACTTATTTGATTTGACTGCATGTCATTAATTGAAATCAACTGGAATCCAACGCCGCGCGAGTTGCGAAAATTTGGCGTGACGATGCTGCTGGGCTTCGCCGTCATCGGCTTGGTCTTGCAGTTCGCGTTTGGCTTGCCGATCGCGGCGTATGTCGCTTATGGGTTGGGTGCGGTGCTGGGGTTGCTTGGACTGAGCGGTACCAAGGCCGGGAAATGGGGCTATCGCGCGTGGATGAGCATCGCCTTTGTGATGGGCAATATCATCAGCCGCGTGTTGCTCGCGCTGATTTATTATGGACTCTTTACGCCGCTGGGCTGGATTCGCCGCTTGCTCGGGAACGACGAGTTGCAATTGAAGAAACCCGCTCGCGAAAGTTATTGGACCGACGTTCCCAAGAAAACGCGGCTGGAGAATGCGCAGCGTCAGTTTTGAATTCCTGCGTCTTTCACCTACCGATGGGCATACCATCAGTAGGCTTGAGTTGGCGCTGAAAACGGTTTTCCGAAGATTCGATGATGGCTGATCCTGATCCCACAACAGCCTCTGCGCCGAGCGAAGCAACGCCGGAAAAGACTGCGCCGCGCCGCACCTGGCGCCGTCGGCTGTTTGCGGTACTTTTCGGGTTTGTATTTGCCGTGGTATTGGCAGAGATCGCTCTGAGAGTAATCGGCTATAGTTCTCCTCCCTTTCTGCGAACGCATCCCGTTTATGGGGCCGCGTTCAAGCCCGGCGTCGAAGGCTGGTTCCGTTTGGAGGGGAAAGCCTGGAACTCGATCAATAGCCACGGCTTCAACGGACCCGAATGGACCACGGCGAAACCGGCGAACACATTTCGCATCGTGATCTTGGGCGATTCTTTTGTCGCGGCGCAGCAAGTCGAGCAGAACGAATCGTTTTGCCAGCGCTTGCAGCAAGATTTGCATGCCAGCGGTAAACTCGGCCAACGGCAAGTCGAAGTCTTGAACTGCGGTTGCAATGGCTACGGCACTGCGCAGGAGCTGCTGGTCTGGCGCGAGCAGGCACGGCACTTCGAAGCCGACTTGGTCTTGCTGGCGTTCTTGCCCGCCAACGACCTCAACGACAACCATCGTCCGCTGTCGACCGAGTCACCAATGCGGCCGTACTTCACCATCAATGCCGAGGAGCAACTGGTATTGGAGCAGCGTTTTCTCACGGATCCAGAATTCGTCTCACGGCAGAGTTGGACGTCGCAAATCAAGTATTTTTTCGTCGAACACTTGCGGTTGGCCCAATTGGTCAACACGTTCCGCCTGAAGAAGGCTCAAGCGCCTGATACGAATCAGAATCAAGCGCAGCAACAAGCCCCCTTGGAAGTGGGACTCAACGACCAAGCCTATCAAACACCGCGCGGCGAGTGGATTCCGGCGTGGAATATTACCCGCCGCTTGATCCGCCAGTTGGAGCAAGAAGTCCTCGCCTCTGGCAGCAAGTTCGCCGTCGTTTGTCTCACGGTGGGCCCGCAATTAGATCCCGACCCTAAAGCCCGCGCGAAATTCGCGGAGTATCTGGGCATGGGGGACTTGCTCGAACCGGAGAGGCAACTCACGGAGCTTTGCCAAACCATCGAGCCGCCGATTCCGTTGCTGACGCTCGCACCCGAGATGCAGAAAATCGCGGCCGAGCAGCAGGTCGCCATGCATGGCTTTGGCAATAATCTGAACGGGGGACATTGGAATGCCAACGGCCACCGCTATGCGGGGAAGCTGATTGCTGAATGGCTGGAGACGAAGCCGGAGCTGCTTGAATCGAGGTAGCTAACATCTTGCGCTACTCTGCACGTCGCCGCTAAACATTAGGTATACCGCACGCCGCGATGCTCGGCTTCGAAGAAGGCCGGCAGGATCGAATCGACGCGCAGAAGCCCTTCGCGTGAGAGCGTCACCGTATCGCCGTCGAGCGTCAGGTAGCCTTCGCCTTCGAAATTGCGCCAGGCGTCGCGCCATTCGTCGAGGACATTGACGCCGAACTTGTTTTGGAAATATTCGACGTCGATCTGGCCCGTCTTGAGTTGCAGGATCAACTCGCGGACGAGCAGTTGATGCGCGTTCGGCACGAACCCCCGCGCGAGCGGCAGGCGATTTTCCTTCAGCGCGCCGAGATACGTCCCCCATTCGGTCAGGTTCTGATAATGCACTCCGCTCGCGTGGCCGAAGCTTGCCACGCCGGTCGCCAGCAGATCGCTCCCGCGCCAGAGATTGTCGCGGTAACTAAAATTCACCTTGGTCTTGTCCTTGACCATCGTGTAGGCGCTGCTGATCGAATACCCAGCGGCCGAGAGTTCCTCGATCGCGTAATCTTGCCATGCCCGCTTCGTCGGCCAATCAGCGACGGCCAGTTCAACCTGGTTGCCGAGGATGTCTTTGCTGTAAACCGTGTTGAACGGCAGTTCGAGCTGATAGATCGTCACGCTGTCGGGCGAGAGTTCGATCGTGCGGCGGATGTTCTCTCGCCAGTTCTCCCAATTCTCGCCGATCATCCCGGCGATCAAGTCGATGTTGGTGTTCGGGAAGTTGGCATTGACGATCCAGTCCCAGGCCTTCATCACTTCGCCGCTCAGATGCGCGCGGCCGTTCTCTTCGAGGATCGCATCGCTGAAGTTTTCGATGCCCAAGCTGATCCGCGTGATGCCCAGCTCGCGCAGGGTTTTGATCTTGGGCTCGCTGAGTGTGCCCGGTTCGCATTCGAACGTGACCTCTTCGGCATGATCCCAATTGATGTTCGCGCGGAGGCGATCAACGAGCGACGTCAGTTGCTTGGCACTCAAGAACGACGGCGTCCCGCCGCCAAAGTAGACAAACCGAAACGGCCGCTCACCCATCACCGGCAACCGGCTGACGAGTTCGATCTCGTGGGCGAGGCCGCTGACGTAATCTTCGACCTCGTGTGCGTTCTTTTCGGTGTAGACGCGAAAGTAACAGAACTTGCACCGCTTGCGGCAAAACGGAATGTGCAGGTACAGCCCCAACGGACTCGGCTCACCCGGCTTCGCTAGCGGCCCGCGCGCAGGCAACGGCGGCGAATGCAACACACGCTCGACTTCCGGCAGCGCTTCCTCGTTCCACTGCGAGAACGGCGGGTAGTTGCTGATAAAGACAGACCCGACTTCGGTTTTGGTATCGGTGGACATGCGGGAGGAAGCGGTGAACGGGGAGGCGGGATTTATGGGGAGGAGTTTCGCTTCAACCAAAGCCCAGGGGCTCCGCCCCCTGGAGCACCGGCGTTTGATTATTCTACGCCCAGGCAAGCAACCGCTTTAACGGTTCTTCCAGTAACCTGGTTTACGGCTAGTGTGGGCAACGGCAACGACCGAAATTTCATTCGGTTGTATTATGCGGAAAATCAAGAGATAAGGAAATTTCTCCAACTTGTAAAATCGATGACGTTTTCCGATGGGGTAAAATATCTCCGATTGCATTGAAATTTTTTCGATGCCAAGTTGAAAAGCGGTGTCAAATTGAATCCCAAGTTCTGGGCGGATCGTCGTGTACCAGATCAGCGCGGACTTGTACTCTTTGAAAGCCGCTGGCAACAGCTCGACGTTACTCATCGAGACCCGCCTCGCGTCGAGCTAGCATACGAGCCTCCGCCCAAGGAATCGCGGTGACTTTTCCTTGGTCGTATTCATCGGAGCGTCGCTCAATTTCGGCAAGTAAATCCTCGTGCAAAGCATCCGGAGGAAGCGCTTGTCGCCAAACATCGAACAATCGTATTTGTTCCGTTGTCGGCCAACTGTTAATGGTCGAGAGGACTTCTTGAAAGGACATCTTTAGTACCATGCAAAGACAGTGACGTAAATGAACACATTCCTATTCTACACACCCCGGCAAGCCGCTGCATGGTGCGACTTTCTGTCAAAAGCAATTAGCCACAATCACTTAACTAAATCAATCAAACTCTCTTCAGGACTCGGAAACCACTCATTGATCTTATCACTAGCCGGATCGTCTTTTTGTTTCTTCCATTCTGCTTCCAGCCAGGCTGGAGGATACCAATGATTCTTCGGCATCCGATCGGGATCGCCGGTTTGGTACTTGGCCGTGCTGATGGAGACGGGTTGCTGCAACTTGAGCTTTTCCACCTGCTCGCTTGTGATGGGATAGCCCGCGATGTGACCTTTTTTCAGGTTCGCGCGCAAGCGGGGCTCGTTGATGCGCCGCTCCAATTCCATCACGACTTCGGGATCCAACTCCTCGGTACCCGTGTAGAGATTCAACCAAGTCAGATTCTGCATCGTGACAAGCGGCGCGAAATCGTCGATGGTTTTGAAATTCGAAGGCTGAAGACTGAAGGTCGAAAACTGGGCGTTGCGAAAATGAATCAGGTCCGCCGGTTCGATGGGAATTGTCGAGATGTTCAAGTCCCCTAGCGTCGGATGCCGAGCGATGGCTTTTAATCCGGCGCTATCGACTTCGACATGATCGAGCACCACCATCGTCAGGTGGGGCAGCTTGCTCATCGCCGCGAGCGCCGCCTCGTCGAGCTTGCCGTTGGTAATCATGAGCCAATTCAAGTCGGGAAGCGGACGCAGGTTCTCATAGTCCGCGGCTTGCCAAGCGACGTCATACAAATTGATCCGGTTCAACTCGGGATAGGCTCCCTTGACCGCCAGCGGTGCCGAGGGGACTTTGCACCCCGAGATCTCGAGCCAGCGCAGTTTGGGAAATTCCCCGACGGCCTGCATCGTCTCCGCGGTGACGTCGTGATCCGTCAGATGCAAGGCGACGAGCTCGGGATAACTTTTCCCGAGCAGCCGAACCTTTTCCGGCGAGAGCGAATGGCGGCGGAGGGTCATGCTTTTCAGCGGCTGCGTGAGCAATGGTTCCAACGGCTTGAGCTGGTCGTCCGAAAATCCCTTGGGAAATGTTATCGAAGCGAGTCGTTCATCGGGATTCTTCCCAAAGCGGCGGGTGGCACTGCAACTTCCCCCAAGGAACTTGAGCGCATTGACGGCCGTACGCTGCTCGAAGGTCAAGCGGTGTTCTTCCGGTTCCTCGGCACGGAGGATTGTCGTGGTCACGCAGAGGATGAGCAAGCCAGTGAGGAGATGTTTCATTGAAATTGCTCTGGGATGCTTGGCTAGTAAGGCAGTTCTATCATGCAATGAAGTATTATCGTTCTCGCCAAGCATCCGGCTCGCGGCTCGTGTGGACAACCGCGACGATTGAGACGCGATCCTCGTAGACGCGGTAGATCAGTTTGTAGGAATATCGCTTTAATTTATAGACGCGGTGAATCGGATCGCAATGCTGAAAAATCAACGGCTGGGTGGAGAGAAAATGCAATCCTCTGGCAAATGCCTTCTCAAAGCCAAAAGCGGCTTGCGGATTTTGTTTTGTAGTACCACTCGAACGCTGCTTCGTATTCTTGCTGAGCACGATCCGAGATCAAAACATCATTCATCGCAGCCAACCTTGCGACGAGCCATCTCGCGAACTTCGTCCCAGGTATAGAACTTCATCTTGCCTTCGTCCATTAATTTGGCGCGGCGTTGCAGTTCCTCTTTCCAAGCAGGACTGAGTTCTTCTGCCGGCTCTTGGGGCAACGTCAGGGACAACTCATCGATCAATTGAAATCGTTCGACTTCTCCGAGAAGTTTTGCGGCTGACAAAATATCCTGATAGGCAAGCATGGCATTCTCCTGGGCTCGAATGGAATGTTTCTATCATACCCCACACTGGACATGAGATGAACTCACTTCCCAAAACAATACACCGTCCCGTCATCGCTACTGATCACGAGCCGTTCGCTCGCGACCGCGGGACTGGCGACGAGTTTGCCGCCGGTTTCGTAGCTCCAGACTTCTTTGCCCGTCGTGCGATCGACCGCGTGGAGTTTGCCGTCGTGGCCGCCGAGGTAGAGGCGATTCCCGACGATGACCGGCGAGCTTTGCAGCCGGGCGCGCATCGTCAGCTTCCAAAGCGGTTCGCCGGAGTCGGCTTTGAACGCCCGCAGGATCCGGTCTTCGCCGGCCATGTAGACAGCGTCGTCGGTGAGCGCTGCGCTGGCGCTGATTTCGGCTTGCCGCCCGCGGTCCCAAAATGACCAGAGCTTCTCGGCCTTTTTCCAGTCGATGGCCAGGAACTCGCCGCTCGACGTGCCAAAGAAGATGCGGTCGCCGCCCGCCGCGGCGGTTGCGCCGGCGGGTGAATTCAACGGCACCGTGGCGGCGACTTTGCCCTTGTCGACGTCGATGATGTGCAGCTTGCCGTCGCAGCCGACGAGAAACGCGCGGTTGCCGATGATCGTCGGCGAGCAGCGGATTTGGTCCTCGATTTGAAATTTCCAGACCAACTTCCCATCGGCTCGGGTCAGGCAATGCATCGTGCCGTCCTCGGCCCCGAACAAGACATGCGGCCCGTTGAAGTTCGCGCTGTGGATCTTGCCCGCGGCTTCGTAGCTCCACTTGGTCGAGCCGTCTTTGGCGTCAAAGGCGTAGAACTTGCCATCAACATCGCCAACGTAGAGCACGCCAGCATCGACCGCGGCAGCCGCAGCGAACCCAGCCGTGTGTTTCTTGTGCCAGAGGACTTTGCCATCGCTCAATTGCAGCGCGAAGTAATTCCCATCGAGGTCGCCGAGGTACACAACGCCCCCGACTATCGCGGCCGTCGCATCGAACGCGCCGTTCGGGACCGAATGCTTCCACAGAAGCTGCATCTCGTCCGGCAACGGACTCGCGGCGATCCCGTTCCCGAGCGCGTTGCCACGAAACAGCGGCCAGGCATCTTTCGGGGTGGTGAGCCACGTTTTTTCGGCCGGCTTGGCGTCCTTGGCATCCTCCGCCGCGCTGAGCGACAATACCGAACCAAGCAGTAATCCGAAACACAATATGACGATTCGACTCATGACAAGCTCGTAAACAAAGATCGGGCGAGGGTAACCGTGTCATTATATGCGGCGACGGGTCGCAAAAGGAAATGCGCAAGCGCTGCCATCTTGGGAGGGCGAGGCTCCTGCCGAGCCGCCGCTTCGCCGGAGCATCCACGCGCGGCATTTTTGTAGCCCGTAGCGTTCGCGAGGGCGACAAATAGACACTGCAGCCAAGGTCTCGAGACCTTGGATCTCATAAAGAACAAGATACGGTCTCTGTTGGAGCAATGCCTAGTCGATGGTCTGCGGCGCTTCGTAGGGATTCTCGCTCATGGCCAAAGCTTATCAAACTCCCGCGCCAGTTGCCGGTACGCCAATGTGATCGGCGCGATGTAGACCATGCTGCCCATGACGGCCGGCAACAGCCAGCCCCACGCCATCGAACCAGATGCCGAGTGGAAAACAAAAGCCACGAGACAGGAGGCCGCTAGAATCGCCCCAATAAAACAGAGGAGTAGTAAATCATTCGACGATGGCTTCCCAACCATACCCGAGTGAAATGAACGAAGGAAGTTCAGAAGCTTCGCCTGTTGCCGGGTGATCGGCCAGATTGCCAACGCAAAAGAACTAACCGGCAATAACAAGAAATAGAGTCCGTAGGGCGGCCGCTGAAGCTCGATAAGTGTGATGGGAACACCGTAGACCACTCCCATCAGCCCGAGCGCGATTTGCCCTCGCTCGCGTTTCGTTGGCATAATCGATTGGTTTAGCTGCCTGCCTAACTTTCCCGAGCTGGCCATTCCCGTAAACCAAGCCCAGCCAACGAGCACCGCGAGAATTGACCCGCAACCGAGCATCACGGCGATGACCCAGTTCGGATTTTTGTCTGGGACATAAAACGCCCAAGTCACGCCCGCAAACATCATCGCAACCATGCAAGCGGCGAGCAGAATCTGCCCCACCACGGCATAGCCCCAAGTAATCTCAGAGAGATGGCGGAACGAAACCTGTTCCAGGTGCGTCTGCTGCACCGTCGGCGGCTCCGGCGGTGGGTCGATGGTCTGCGGCGGTTCGTAGGGATTGAGCGTCATGACTCTCAAAACTTGACTTAATATCACTCTATAGTATCATTCTCAGGATGGGCAGCCACGACAATACCTATGACGCGATCTTCAGCGATCCTGTCCGTGCCAATATCAAATGGCGGGATATCGAGTCATTGCTGATTTCGCTGGGTGCCAAACTCACCGAGGGTAAAGGCTCTCGTGTGCGTGTGGAGCTGGGCAATTTGGCAATGACCTTTCATCGGCCACATCCCCGGCCCGACACGGACAGAGGAGCAGTTCGATCTGTCCGTCGTCTCATTCGCCAGTTCGAGGAGGATCTAGCTTGAGCAAGAAACCGACTATCCACGACCAATCGACCTATACCTGCGGACCATACTTAGGTTACTACGGCGAAGCGCGCTGCGAGGATGGTGACGACCACTTTCACGGCGAGGTTCTTGGAACGCGCGATGTCATCACCTTTGCTGGCTCGACGCCGAGTGAACTTCGCCAAGCGTTTCGAGATTCGGTGGACGACTATCTGGAGTTCTGCGGGGAACTAGGCAAAGAACCCGAGAAGCCCTACTCCGGCAAACTCCTCACACGACTTCCTCCAGTGCTGCATCGGGAACTGAGTTTTTTAGCGGCCCAAGCCAACGTCAGCTTGAATCAATATATCAGCGACTGCCTGGCGAAAGCCGTGCAGAATGCCTCGTTGACGCCAAAAAAGAAACCACCGGCCAGCCGCAAACGAAATTCAAAAGCGGCGGTCACCAAAGCTCGGAAGCCGATGAAAAACCGCTAAAATGCTTGCCGCTCCCACGCTGATCGTTCATAATACAGGCTCGACGTTCGCTACCGATTTCTCTGGCCGAGTGACTGCATTTGCTCGGCTGCTGGATTGGGTGGGAAGTCTTGGGTCGATAGGAGCCCGAACTTCATGAGAGCACACCGCCACCCTGCGTCGTCGATTCCCGCCCCCTTGGTGTGCCCGCGGCTTACGGCGATGATTCGCCGCAGGTTGCAGAACTCGGCTTCAGCATTTTGAACATGGCTACTGTGCATCGTCGTCGGCCGCTTCGCGCCGTTCTGGTTTCGGCAAGCGTCGTCCTGGCGTCGCTTTGGCTCGCGTCGATTTTTTGGAGTCCCGAGTCATCGCCCCTCTCGTTGGCAACACGCGCGGAGGCCGCTGAACCCGTGTCCACGGCAACCGCCAGCACAACCAAGATCAAATTCAACCGCGACATTCGCCAGTTGCTCTCGGACAACTGTTATCACTGCCACGGTCCCGATGCGAAACATCGCGAGGCCGACCTCCGCCTCGATCAGCGCGACGCCGCGATCACGGCCAAGGCGATCGTGCCAAGCAAGATCAGCGAAAGCGAACTCGTCCGCCGCGTGAACTCGACCGATCCCGACGTGATGATGCCGCCGCCGGAGTCGCAGAAAAAACTATCGCCCGAGCAAAAGAAACTCCTCACCGATTGGGTCGCGCAAGGAGCCGAGTACGAAGCCCACTGGTCGTTCACGCCGCTGAAGCGTCCGGCGCTTCCCCTGGGCAAAAACAATGCGAAGACCGCCATCGATGTCTTTATTCGCGCCGAACTCGCCGAGCAAAATCTAAAGCAATCGCCTCCGGCGGCGAAGCACGAGCAGCTTCGGCGGTTGTCGCTCGACCTGATCGGCTTGCCGCCGACTCCCGAGGAAGTCGCTGCCTTCGTCAAAGATGATTCGCCGACGGCTTATGAAGCGCAAGTCGATCGGCTGCTGAAAAGTCCCCACTTCGGCGAACGCTGGGCGACGTGGTGGTTCGATGTCGCGCGGTTCACGGACACCGTTGGTTATCACGGTGATCAGAACGCGCGGAATTTCCCGTACCGCGATTACGTTATCGACTCGTTCAACAAGAACAAGCCGTTCGATCTCTTCACGCGCGAGCAATTGGCCGGCGACCTGCTCCCGAATCCGACGCCCGAGCAACTCACCGCCACCGGGTTCAATCGCCTGAACATGGTCACGCGCGAGGGGGGCGCACAGCCAAAAGAATACCTTGCCAAATACAATGCCGACCGCGTGAAGACGGTGGCGACGACGTGGCTCGGTTCGACGCTCGGCTGTGCCGAGTGCCACGATCACAAGTTCGATCCCTTCTCACAAAAAGATTTCTACGCGCTCGCGGCCTTCTTCGGCGATGTGCAGCAGTGGGGCGTTTACAGCGATTATAGCTACACGATGAACCCAGAACTGAAGGGTTTCAACAACGACTTTCCGTTCCCGCCGGAGATTCAGGTGGAAAGTGCGTCGCTCAAAACGCGAATCGAGAAGCTTACCCATCAGTTTATCGACAAGCATGTTGCCCCCGCGGCGCAAAGCAACACGCAAGTCGAGCAGTGGGCAACGCAGATGCGGGAGTGGTTAACCAAGCATCCCACCGGCTGGCAGATTCTAGTGCCCGAGGATGCTCCTGATCTCAATAAAGAAAAGTTGGCATCGACAGCATTGGGAGAGGGATTTTTCCGACCGACCTATACCAAGAAAGAGGCACCGGCGAACGACCCGAAGAAGAAAGCCGATCCCAAAGCCAAGGCAACGAATCAAGCGAGCCTCGCGTTCTCACTTGATCTGCCGAGTATCGCGCTAGTGCGGTTGGAACTTGGCAAAACAAGCGACACAAAGCTCGACAAACGGGGACCAGTGAAGCTGTCCTTCGCTCAACTAGACGCGAAAGGCAAGTCCAAGCCGATCAAGTTGCAACTCGCTTTGTCGGACCAGGCCAAGCCCAGCTATAGAAGCGGTGCTGAAATCTTTGACCTACAAGGCGGCTGGATTGTCCCAGCGGAATCGGCTGATTCCGTGCTTCGCAGTGTCTGGATATTCGAGCGGCCAGTGGCTTGGAATCCGGGCGATAAGCTTGTTGTCACAGTAGATGGCGTGGTATCGCCGATCCGTGTGTCGGCGACACCGCTTGGTTCACTACAACCTTTGCAGGAGATTTCTAGCAAGCTGCTCGAAACGCTTATTTCACCTGATCCGCCCGGACGCGATATGATCCCCGCGGTGATTCTAGCTTGGTATCTCAGCCGTACTGATTTGAATCCGACAGAACATGCCGCAACACAACAGTTGATTCGCGAAATCGCCTCTTACAAAAACGGCAAAGCCTGGACCCTCGTTACAAAATCGCTCCCCAAACCGCTGCCCGTGCGGGTCTTCCCGCGCGGCAATTGGCAAGACGAGTCGCAGCCGGAGTTGTCGCCCGAGACGCTGCATTTTCTGCCAGGTCTCAAAGCCGAAGCGGGCAAGCGATACTCGCGGCTAGATCTGGCGAACTGGATTTGCTCGCCGGAGAACCCGTTGACCGCACGGACGATCACGAATCGGTTGTGGAAGGAGTTCTTCGGCCACGGCATTTCCCGTGCTGTTGACGATCTCGGCGCGCAGGGCGATGCGCCGTCGCATCCCGAATTGCTCGATTGGTTGGCCGTCGATTTCCGCGAGAATGGTTGGGACGTGAAGAAGCTGATCAAGCAGATCGTCATGAGCGAGACCTATCGCCAATCGGCCAAGGCGCGGCCCGAACTGCGGAACCTCGACCCCGGCAATCGGCTCCTCGCGTTTCAAAATCCACGGCGGCTCGATGCCGAGTTCGTTCGCGACAACGCCCTGGCGATCGCCGGCATCTTGAACCTCGACCTGGGCGGACCAAGCGTCAAACCATATCAGCCAGCGGACTACTACGACGCGCTACAATTTCCCAACCGCAAGTACACGGCCGACGTCGATGACCGGCAGTATCGCCGCGGCGTTTACATGCACTGGCAGCGGACGTTCTTGCATCCGATGCTGGCGAACTTCGACGCGCCGTCGCGTGAGGAGTGTACCGCGATCCGTGTCGTGAGCAATACGCCGCAGCAAGCGCTGACACTGCTGAACGATCCGACATTCGTCGAAGCGGCGCGAGCGTTGGCCGAGCGATTAATGACCGAAGACCCGGAAGTCTCGAAATCGTCGATCACCAAAATCGACCGGGCATACCAGTTGGCGTTGTCGCGCGAACCAACAGCCAAGGAGCGGGCGTCGTTGCTGCAGTTTCTCGACACCCAGCGCAAATTGTTCCAAAGCGGCGAAGCGAATCCGGACAAGCTGCTCGTGGTTGGGTTGCGACCGGCGAATCCGAAGCTCGACAAGGTGGAACTCGCCGCATGGACGAGTTTGTGCCGGGTGGTGTTGAATCTGCACGAGACGGTGACGCGGTAATGTTCCCCGATTAGCCCCCGGTCAATGACCGGGGGGAACTGACGTCGAACGAGAATAGACAACGCTATTTCATTCCAGCCGCAATCCCCCCCGTCATTGACGGGGGACTAATGAAACCAAACCAATGCAAAATTACCTGCAACAACTCGCCCGCCGTGCCTTTCTCCGCGACTCGGCTTATGGTCTCGGCGGCGCGGCCTTGGCTTCGCTCATGAATCCAAATCTGGGCTTCGCCGCCGAGGCAAAACCTGACGATAAGCGTTGGCGCGGCGTCGTCACCAAGCCCCACTTTCCGATCAAGGCCAAGCGCATCATTCACCTCTACATGGCCGGCGGGCCGGCGCACATCGAGACGCTCGATTGGAAGCCCGACCTGAAAAAACTCGACGGCCAACCGTTTCCCGATTCGTTCACCGCGGGCCAGCAACTGGCCCAGCTCCAGGGCGCGAAGCTCATCGCTCGCGCGCCGTTCACCGAGTTCAAACCGCGCGGGCAGTCGGGCCTGATGATCAGCGATCTCTTTCCGCACATCAGCGAACTGGCCGACGAACTCTGCGTCGTCAAGTCGATGCAGACCGAACAGATCAACCACGACACGGCGCATGCGTTCATGAATAGCGGCTCGATCATCAAGGGCCGCCCGAGCATGGGCTCGTGGCTGCTCTACGGGCTTGGGGCCGAGACGGACAACTTGCCGGGCTTTGTCGTCCTCATGTCCGAAGGCAAGTCGGGCCAGCAGCCGGTCTCGGCGCGGCAATGGTCGGCCGGGTTCTTGCCGAGCAAGTTTCAAGGCATTCAGTTTCAATCGAAGGGTGAGCCGGTTCATTACCTGGGCAGCCCCGACGGCGTGTGCCAATCGATGCAGCGGCAAGTCGTCGACGAAGTGCAGCGGCTTAATCGGCTGCACGAGCCCGAGACGCTCGACCCCGAGATCGAGACACGCATCGCGCAGTACGAGCTGGCGTTCAAGATGCAAGCGAGCGTGCCGGAGCTGACTGACATGAAGCAGGAGAGCAAAGAAATGCTCGAGCTGTACGGCGTCAAAGAGCCGGGCGATGGCAGCTTCGCGTCGAACTGCTTGCTCGCGCGGCGGATGGCCGAGCGCGGCGTGCGGATGATTCAGCTTTATCACCGCGGTTGGGATCATCACGGCGGCATCGTCGATGGCCACAAGAACGCGGCCAAGGACGTCGACCAGGCAACGGCCGCGCTAATCAAGGACCTAAAGCAGCGCGACATGCTCCGGGACACGCTGATTCTCTGGGGCGGCGAATTCGGCCGCACGCCGATGGCCCAAGGAACCGGCCGCGACCATCACATCCTCGGCTTCAGCGTGATGATGGCCGGCGGCGGCGTGAAGCCCGGCACGACGTACGGCGAGACGGACGAACTCGGGTATCGCTCGGTCAAAGACGTCGTCCAGGTCCGCGATCTGCACGCGACGATGCTCGCCCTGATGGGCATCGACCACCGCAAACTGACCGTGAAGTTCCAAGGCCTCGACGTGAAACTGACGGGTGTGGAGCAGGCGCGAATTGTGAAAGAGTTGATGGCGTAGGCGGAGGGGGTTAGGGATTTGGGATTAGGGATTGGGGGAATACAATGGATCCCCACGATAACACTGCTGACTTTCCCGAACTTCTAGTCCCGAATCCCTAATCTCTCACGAAGTGCCCACAAGACCATGAGCAGCAAAAAGAAACCGCACCATCACGCGCCGACATCCGCGCCAGCCGATTCTCGCCCCTCGTTTTTTTCAAACACGGTGCTGATCTCGTTGGCGGGATTACTCGCGGTACTCTTGGGCTACGCCGCATGGCAATCGTATCGCGAGAACCCAAGCGCTCGGCCAACGGAAACAGGCAACACTCCTTCTGACAACAAGGCGTCTGCCAATACGGCGGCGACACCCGCGGCTCCCGCCTCAACTCCGGCTACGCCGGCCCAGATGCAACCCCTGCGCGGCCAATGGGTGCGGCTCGACTCCGATGGCAACTATATCCTCGACATCAAGAGCGCGGCCGAAGACGGCAAGCTCGATGCGGTATATCTGAACCCGCGGCCGATCAATGTCTCGCGCGCCGAAGCCGACATGATCGACGGCAAGCTGCGCGTCTTTGTCGAATTGCGCGACGTCAACTATCCCGGGTCAACGTACAACTTGCGTTTCGACGCGGACAACGGCCAACTTGTCGGCAAGTATTTTCAAGCGACCCAGCAGGAGCAATTTGATGTGGTCTTCCAACGCGTGAAGTAACCGGGGGCTAGGGGGTGGGGATTTGGGATTCGGGAAATACAATGATCTTTCTCGTTTCATTTGATGTCTTCCCCCAATCCCCATTCCCGAATCCCCAACCCCGCACGAAGTGCGTATCGCCGAACTTTATCAATCGAATCAGGGCGAAGGCCGTTTGACCGGCGTGCCGAGTGTCTTCGTGCGCGCCAGCGGCTGCAATCTCCGCTGCTGGTTCTGCGACACGCCGTTCACGAGTTGGGAACCGGAGGGCGAGGACCAGAGCATCGAGGAAATCCTGCGGCGGACGCTCGAACACGACGCGCGGCACGTGGTCCTCACCGGCGGCGAGCCGATGCTCTTCGCCGAGCTACTGCCGCTGACGCGGCAACTGCATCGCGCGGGCAAGCACATCACGATCGAGACGGCGGGGACGTTGTATCTGCCCGTGACCTGCGACTTGATGAGCATCAGCCCGAAGTTGGCGAATTCTACTCCGTCGGCCGAACGTGACGCCCGCTGGCACACGCGCCACGAGCGGAGCCGGTTCGCACCCGAGGTCATTCGCCGCTTGCTGGACGAATACGATTGCCAATTGAAGTTCGTTGTCGATACGCCGGCGGACATCGCCGAGATCGAACAGTGGCTCGCGCAATTCCCCGACGTCGCGGCGACGCGCGTCTGGTGCATGCCGCAGGGGACGACACTGCCGGAACTGCAACAACGCGCCGTTTGGCTCGAGCCGCTCTGCGCGGAACGCGGGTGGAGTTACTGCCCGCGGAAACATATCGAATGGTATGGGCACACGCGGGGGACGTAACTTGAATCAAAAAGACGATCGTGTGTCATTTGATGAAGCTTTAGTCACTTTCGAGCAATTTCTAAGCTCGCAAGACTTGCATACATCATTACTCTGGCTTACTCGCAATCGGATTACCGGTCATAAGGGTCATTTCTGGATCTATCGTCCGGAGGAATTGAGTTCTGCGGATCCATCCAAGAAATATTTCGAAGAGTCACGAAAGGCCAATTGGAATCTGGCAATTTGTGCTTTCACCCAATTCAAAAACTTCACTCTGGCTTACGTCGAACGCGGGCGAGGGGAAAGTCGGATGCTGAATCTCTCAATCCACACAACAAAAGAATGGAACTATCACTTCGTTCAATCAAAAGCTTGGTGGATGTTGATTCGCATCTATTGTCACTTGCGCGGTCTAACTCCTTTTCTGAAATACACTGATATGCCTCCAGGCTGAAAATCATCTTATGAGTTTTCTCTGGACACACACAGAATCGCGTCGAGCTACAGCGGGACAAGCGATAAATGCCCGCCGATGCCATCGGCGGCTTTGTTAAGATCGCGCATTTCTCTTACCGAAACTCCACGCGGTGATTATCCTAAGAGGGCTATGACCCACGCCGTGCCCAACTCTGAATCCGCCGCGCCAACGCATCGCGCCGAATATCGCAACGACATCGACGGCTTGCGCGCGATTTCCGTGCTGGCCGTGATCGTGTTTCACTTTGGCTATTTGCCGCATGGCTATCTGGGGGTCGATGTTTTCTTTGTTATCAGCGGGTACTTGATCACCGGCATCATCCGCCGCGAGCAGGACGAGGGGAAATTCTCGATCGTCAATTTCTACATCCGCCGCATCCGCCGGATTCTGCCGCTCACGACGGCCGCCGTGATTGTCGCCCTCGTCATCGGGATTGTGGTGATGCTGCCGGATGACCTGGAGAATCTCGCGCAAAGCGCCATCGCGACGAATTTCTTTAGCAACAACATTCTCCTGGCAATAACGACTGGGAATTATTGGGATGTCGTCAACGAGTACAAGCCGTTGATGCATACCTGGAGCCTGGGTGTCGAGGAACAGTTTTATTTTCTCTACCCGTTGCTGATTTTCGCTGTGGGCAAGCGTTACAAAGCCTTGTTTTTGCCGGCGTTGGGCGTCTTGGCGGCGATCTCCTGTTGGTTGTATCTCGGTCCAGCGCGCGATGCCGAGAAATTCTATTTCATCCAATACCGGTTCTGGGAATTGGCCTGCGGCGGCATCGCGGCGATCGCGCTCAAGGACCGGAATTTCAAAGACGGCCGCTGGCTCTCGCTTGCAGCGACCATCTTCCTAGGTTTGCTACTGTGTATCGATATTCCGGACCTCCGCCCCGAGGTCTATCTTATCGGTGCCGTCGCCGCGGCGCTCGTGATCTTGACCGTTGGCAACCAGGGCAATTTTCTCTTGAACAGCCAACCGCTCGTCGGCATCGGCAAGATCAGCTTTAGCCTCTACATGTGGCACCAGATTTTTCTAGCGTATGACCGTTATGTCTGGGCGCAGAAACTTTCGCTTGCCAATCTTGCCGTACTGAGCCTGTTGATTCTAGCGGCGTCAATTGCGAGTTATCGCTGGATCGAACAGCCGTTTCGAGACAAGAAACGCGTCAGCTTGAAGGTCTTGCTCACGGGACTCGTGATCCTGATCGCGCTGACGTCGCTCGGTTCCTACTACATCTACCTAAGGGCTGGGATCCTGCGGGATTACCCGGAGCTCGGAATTACGAAAAATGAAATCCAGCGAAATCTGCATAGCAAGTACAACGACCGGATCAAAGACTACGACCGGAACTTTGCTTCTTCAGACAAGACCAAAGTGCTCGTCCTCGGAGATAGCTTCGCGCGCGATTGGGCCAATGTGCTCCTCGAATCGTCGAGCGCCAAGGACCTTGAGCTTTCGTACATGTACGTCGAGAGCAATACACCCGATTTAGAGCAGCGCGCCGCCGAAGCCGATCTGATTTTTTATTCGCGGCCCCATCCAGAAGTCTTCAAGCGGTTGGACCTGCCATTGGAAAAGCTGTGGGTCATCGGCGAAAAAAATTTTGGTCAAAACAATGGCGTGTTCTACAACTATCGCGGCCCGGACTACTACGAGCAACGTACGCCCGTCGATGCGAAAGCTCTGGAAAACGAGGCAAATCTGCGCCGCGAATGGAGTCCGAAGTTCGTTAGTATTCTCGACAAGGTCATCGATCCCGATGACAAAGTTCCCGTCTTCACCCCCGAGCATCATTTCATCAGCCAAGACTGCCGCCACTTTACGAAATTCGGGGCGCAGTACTTTGCGAAACTGATGGATCAGGAAATCACCGAGCTCGTGCAAGAAGCAAAGAAGAAGGGAAAAGAAAAGTAATCTCCGCAAGCATTGGTAAAGCCGCGGATGGCATCCACGGGCATTCATGCGAGGTCGGTGTTTCCATGACCAATTCTGATTCCAGCACCACGCCCTCGCTGGGGGTCGTCGGAACGCTCGTATTATTTGGATTGGCCGCCGTCCTCTTATATGCGGCAACTCACTTTGGCATCCCAACCTTTGCAGCGAGAACCGGCATCGAGCCGGTGCTGCTCTGGTTTGCGTTCGCCGGATTGGGGGTCTTTGTTCCGCTGTTGGCGATTGCCGCGGTGTTGCTCTGGCGCGAGGGACAGCTCTTTTCGCGTGGCATGTTTCGTGACCGGTTGCGGTTCCGCGCGCTGACGATGGCCGATTGGGGTTGGTCGCTCGCGGGGCTCGCTGCGATTGGCATCTTGGGAGCCGTATCGCTGGCCGTGGTGCAATTGGTCTTCAGCAAAACAAGCCTCCATCCTTCGTTCATGGCGATGGATCCGCTCACCCCGGACCGCTATTGGATTCTGCTCGCTTGGCTCCTCTTCTGGGTGGCGAACATTCTTGGCGAAGAAGTGCTCTGGCGAGGCGTCGTACTCCCGCGACAAGAAACGGCATTCGGAAACAAGGCTTGGCTCGCCAATGCCGCCGGGTGGCTGCTGTTTCACTTGCCGTTCGGTTTGACAATGTTGCTAACCTTGTGGCCGATCTTGTTTATCCTGCCCTATATTGTCCAGCGAAGGCAAAATACCTGGACGGGGGTAATCATCCATGCCGGATTGAATGGACCGGGCTTTCTGGCTGTGGCATTTGGGTTGGCCTGATCATAGTTGCGCTTGTGCGGGGAACGTGAGCGGCAAACTTACAAACGCAACATCGAGCGTAGCCTCAATTCAATTTCGCCCATGATGCTCGGTCCCGCTTCACCGAGCTTGGTCCGCGCCATACTCTCGGAAATAGGAAATATCTTGTGGCAGCGAAAGGTGCTTGCGTGGTCAAGTCCCGTCGCAGCAAACTCCGGATGAGTTTCGAGCAATCGAAAGTCCGTGCGTCCCGAATAGAGTGTCGAGGTGATTTGAATCAGCACATAATCTCCATGAGAACAATCCAGCGGATCACCGACGACTATTGCCCAATGTTTTGATCGTCCTGCGTTTTCGGTGTGCGGACTGAACGTATGCAGAATGTCGCCGCGTTGAAATTTTGGCCCCGCCATTGCGAATCAACTCTCTGCTAAGTTTTGCATTGCCATGTTGGTGGCATAATTATTTTCGTCCAAGATTTGCTCAGCACGTCCCAATTGTTTTTCTAAATCGCCGCAGCCGGGAGCAAGTTGATCCTTACCGAGCCGTTGCAAAAAAATGCGTGCGGCAGCAGTCATCAAAGCAAGCGCCTCGGCAAAGTAGTTGAACCGTAACGTTTGATTGGGAAAAGATCCTGTGCGGCAATAAACATCAAAAATTTCGAAGCTGCGTTCGAACAAACGACTGTATCCCGCCACGAGTTGTTCGCTCGTCCAGACTTGACGGACTTCGCCCTGATCGATCAGCCACTTTTGAGAGAGATCGACGGCTCCGCGGACTTGCAGATCGTAATCGAGATAGTCCGGCAAAACGGCAACCATTGACTGGCTCCAAGAAAGGTTTGTCACGCAATTATACAGCGGTTGCCCAAATTCCCCGAGCCGAATTGCCAGTTTCACTGACGCAGGCCTCCCTTGCCACATCGCCAAAATCGCTATAAATTACACGCAGCGCAAAAGTTGCGCCGTTTGACCCGTGGTTTCGACCCGGGTTCTTGTCGTTTCGTAGATATTTCAGACGTTTTGCTGTCGCATCCCTCGCCCAGCACGTCGCCGTGTCGTTGAAATTGGTTCAGGGCATTCGCCCTTTCTCTTGAGCTGGTTTGGATTTATGGAACTGTTGGAAAAGCTGTGGGACAACACCACTGGGTTCTTTGGCGGGATCGCCACAGGGATCGAACGGACGATCACGTCGATCTTCGGCTCGTCGAATGCGCGCTTCCTGAAGCGCATTCAGCCCCGCATCGAAGCGGCCAACGCGCTCGAGTCCAAGTACCAGGCGCTGACCGACGAGCAACTCCGCGCTCAGACATTCGAATTCCGCAAGCGCCTCGCCAGCGGGCAAACCCTCGACGACATCCTGGTCGAAGCATTCGCCGTTTGCCGAGAAGGGGGCCGCCGTTGGCTCGGTATGCGCCATTACGACGTCCAGTTCATCGGCGGCATCGTGCTGCATAGCGGCGCGATCGCCGAGATGATCACTGGCGAAGGCAAAACACTCGTCGCCACCCTGCCCGCGTACTTGAACGCGCTCGCCGGCAAAGGGGTCCACGTCGTCACGGTCAATGACTACCTCGCTCGCCGCGATATGGAATGGATGGGCCCGCTGTACATGGGGCTCGGTCTGACGGTCGGCGCGATCTATGGCAACATGCCGTCCACCGAACGCCAAAAATCGTACTCGAGCGATATCACCTACGGCACGAACAACGAGTTCGGGTTCGATTACCTGCGCGACAACATGAAGCCGGCGATGCGCGGCGACAATCGCTTCCCCAAGGAATACCAACAAGCGCAGGGCTTTCTCAACTACGCGATCATCGACGAAGTTGACAACATCCTGATCGACGAAGCGCGTACGCCGCTGATCATCTCGGGCGAAGCTCACGACAATACCGAAAAGTACGTTAAAGCCGAGGGCATCGCGCGGCAACTGCTTCGCGACAAGCACTTCGAGGTCAAGGAAAAAGAGCACTCCGTTCTGCTCAACGACGAAGGCGTGCGCACGGCGGAAAAATTGGCCGGCGTCGAAAGTTTTTACACGGCCGGCAACATGGAATGGCCGCACTTGATCGATAACGCGCTCAAGGCTCATTACCTTTACAAGCGCGACGTCAATTACGTCGTTCAACCAAACCAAGAAACCCGCACCGAAGAAGTCGTCATTGTCGACGAATTCACTGGGCGTCTGATGGTCGGGAGGCAATGGAGCGACGGCCTGCACCAAGCCGTCGAAGCCAAGGAACGCGTCACGATCAAAAAAGAATCGCAAACCCTCGCGACGATCACGCTGCAAAACTACTTCAAGCTCTACAAGAAGATCGCGGGCATGACCGGCACGGCCATGACCGAAGCCAACGAGTTCTACAAAATTTATCATCTTGACGTGATCGCGATTCCTTCGAATCGTCCGATGCAGCGCATCAATCACGCCGACGTGGTTTATCTTTCGGAGCATGAAAAGTTCAATGCCGTCGCCGAAGAGATCGAGCATATCCATAAGTTCGACACGATCGAACTGAACGACAAGACGACCGTCTACGGCGACATCACCAAAGACACGGGCGATGCGCTGGTGGTGAAAAAAGGGATCACCAAAGACGTCGACACGATCCCCAAGACCAAGGTCAAGCGCACGCTCAAGAAGGGTCGCCCGGTCCTCGTCGGCACCGTCTCGATCGAGAGCAGCGAAAAGCTCTCGGACTTGCTCAAGAAACGCGGCATCAAGCACCAGGTCCTCAACGCCAAGCACCACCAGCGCGAAGCCGAAATCGTCGCGCAAGCCGGCCGCCTAAACGCCGTCACGATCGCCACGAACATGGCCGGCCGCGGCACCGACATTATCCTCGGCGGTAATCCCGAAACGATGGCTTGGGCCCAACTGCAAGCCAAGTACAAGAGCAAGCTCGACGTCCCCCGCGAAGAATGGGACGCCTTGATCCGCGAGATCGAGGAAAAAGAACAAATGAAGCCCGAGGGGCAACTCGTCAAGGAAATGGGCGGGCTGCACATCATCGGGACCGAGCGGCACGAAGCCCGCCGCATCGACTTGCAACTCCGCGGCCGCTGCGGCCGCCAAGGCGACCCCGGCACAAGCCGGTTCTATCTCTCGCTCGAAGACGACTTGATGCGCAAGTTCGGCGGCGAGTGGGTCAAAAATTGGCTCATGAAGATGGGGATGGAAGCCAATGAAGCAATCGAAAGCCGCATGGTCTCGCGGCGAATCGAAGGCGCGCAAAAGAAGGTCGAAGATCGGAACTTCGAGATTCGCAAGAATTTGCTCGAGTACGACGAGGTCATGGACCAGCAGCGCAAGAATATCTACGGCTATCGCCAGCGGATTCTCGAAGGCGCGAACTGCAAGAACCTGATCCTCGACATGCTCGAACGCCAGATCAACGAGCATCTCGAAACGTACCTCGACAAACGCTACGGCACCGACAGCTTCGCCGAATGGGCCGGCGATCTCTTGGCGATCGAACTCAACGGCAAGGACTTTGTCGGCCTCGATTTCGATGGAGCCGAAAGCTTTGCCAAACTCGAAGCCGATCGCCTGAGCGAGCGGATGATCCACGACGCGATCGACGAGAACCTAGCCGAGACCGAAGACCCCGAAGATTGGAATTGGGGCGCGCTGGCAACGTTCGCCAATTCGCGGTGGAAGACCAAAATCACGGACCGCGAACTGCGCGTTTTGCAGCGTGACGACGTTTCGGATCACATGCTCACTCTCGTCCGCGACGCGATCAGCAAAACCGATATGAGCGACGGGACCAAGTATCTAACCGACGATTACGGCACACGCTCGGCAGTTTCTTGGATTCAAAGCAAGTTCGGCATCCCGGTCGATCCGGCCTCGGTCCGTAACCTCGACGTCGCGCAATTCAGCCGCAAGGTCCGCGAACTCGTCGACCAGCTCTACCACCAAAAAGAAATCGAATACCCGGTCATGACGATCCTCAGCGATCGCATCCAACGCGACCCGAGCGGGCAAAAGCTCGTCGACCGCGAAGGGATCGCCAAACAAGGCCGTGACCGGTTCCAAGCCAGCTTTACCGAAGACCAGTTCCGCACGATGGCCAGCGAAGACATTCGCTCCGAACTGATGCGGGCGAGCGAAGCCTGGCAGCAGCGTGCCACTGATGCGGTCAATGCGACGCGCGAAAAGCTCGCCAACCTGCCGGCGACGCTGACAAACCCCGACGGCTCCGTGAACGAAACCTTCGAAAAGTTCTACCAATGGCTCCGCACCGAGCATCAGGTTTTCGTGTCCACCGCCGAAGAACTGGCGCACCTCGAACGCGAATCGCTCGAGCGTCAGGTCATGATGGGCGTTGAGATGCGTTACCGCCAGGAAATCCGCCACATGGAGCGGATGCTCGTGTTGCAAATCCTCGACGAAGCGTGGAAGAACCACCTGCTGGCGATGGACCACTTACGCTCCAGCGTCAGCCTCCGCGGCTATGCCCAAGTCGATCCCAAGGTTGAGTACAAACGCGAAGGGATGCGGATGTTCGACCAACTTTGGAGCAACGTCGGCGAACGCGTCACGGATTTGGTCTTCAAGGTCGAACAGATCGACGAAAGTGTCCTGATCCAGAACTACGACGAAGGCGAAGAACGCAAGGACGATGCCACGGGTGCCGGACTCGAAGGCGTGATTGCCGCGCAAAACGGCCAGGCAGCCGAAGAAGCGAAGATCGAACCGATCCGCAACAGCAGCCCCAAAGTCGGCCGCAACGACCCCTGCCCTTGCGGCAGCGGCAAGAAGTACAAACACTGCCACGGCAAACCGGGCATGGCGGCGCTGTGAGACGAGTCCCGAGAAATGAGCTAACAAGCAAGAACGTTTAGCGGCGACTCGCAGAGGAGCGTTTGTGGGGAACTTATTCCAAAATGCAAAATGATAATTGAGACGCAATAGACAATAACGCCGCGTTTTTTAGAATTAATTCGTTCGAAATTTGCAGCATGGCGTACTTTTGGAATCTGCTGTACGTCATCGCCGGCATCCTCTTGCTGCCGGTGCTACTTTGGCAGCGGTTCGTCCGCGGCAAGCGCCGCGCCGGCTGGAGTGCGAAGCTCCTCGGCAGTGTCACGATCCCCGCGGCTGCGAATCTCTCTCCCCCCAATCCCGAATCCCCAGCCCCCAACCCCGCGCAGCGCGTCTGGCTGCACGCGGTCAGCGTTGGCGAGGTCAATCTCCTCGCCCCGCTCATCAAGCTGATCGAACGCGAGCAGCCCGAGTGGCAGCTCTATCTGACCGTCGGCACCGTCACGGGTTACGAACTTGCAGAGAAGAAATACCCCAACATCACGCTGAGCTACGCGCCGCTCGATTTTAGTCGGGCCGTGGCGCGGGCGATCAAGCGTATCAAGCCGGACTTGGTCGTACTGGTCGAGCTTGAAGTTTGGCCGAACTTGATCGCCGGCGTGACGAAACGCGGGATCCCGCTCGCGGTAATCAACGGACGTTTGAGCGAGCGCAGTTTTCGCGGCTATCGGCGGTTTCGCTGGCTGCTCAGCAGCACGTTTCAACGACTCTCGCTCGTCGCCGCGCAAACCGAAGAATACGCCGAACGCTTTCGCGCGCTCGGTGCGCCGAATACAATCGTCACCGGCTCGCTCAAATTCGACAACGCGCCGAGCGACCGCACGCTGCCGGCGATTCAGGCTCTGCGTGAATGGGCGGACTGGAGCGGCCGCGAAACAATCTTTGTCGCCGGCAGCACCGGCGAGCCGGAAGACGCCCTCGCGCTCGAAACGTACTCGGCGCTGCGCGGGGAGCACCCGGAACTACGCCTCGCGATTGTGCCGCGCCATCCGGAACGTTTCGACGAAGTTGCACGGCTCATCGAAGCACGGGGGTTCACTTGTCAGCGACGTAGCTTGCTACACGCGCCTTCCCTTAGCCCCGTAGCCCCTAACCCCTTAGCCCCCGATTCTTCTCCCCCAATCCCCAACCCCCAATCCCCAACCCCCATAATCCTCGTCGATGTCATCGGCGAACTCGGCTACTGGTGGGGCACGGCGTCAATCGGGTTCGTCGGCGGCAGTCTCAACGACCGCGGCGGGCAGAACATGATCGAACCGGCCGCATATGGCGTCGCGACGTGCTTTGGGCCGAACACGAGGAACTTCCGCGATATTGTGGCGCTTTTGCTCGCCGCCGAGGCGGCGGTCGTCGTGCCGGACGGGGCGGGGCTTACGTCGTTCGTGCAGCGGTGCTTAAATGAACCGGCTTGGGCAAAAGAACTTGGCACGCGCGCTGCGGCGTTTGCCAAGACGCAGCAAGGAGCGACGGCGCGGACGCTTAGACAGTTGGAAAGCTTGATCGAGAATGGATAAGTTGCCACTTAACCGAAGCGTTGATACCCGGCTAATGCCACGAATTCATAGCTCGCTCGAAGCATGGCTTCGAGCTACGGCCGCGTGGGCAGAAGCCCACGCTACTTTTTCGGCGCAACTTCTTGGTCAATCTTGACCATTTTGAGTTCGGCTTTGTTCTTGTCGATCTCGAACTTGAAGTTGCCGAGGAAGCTCATGCCGAGCAATGCCGGAGCCTTGATCGCGACGGGCGAAAGCACGATGCAGTCAACGTTTTCGACCGTGAATTTGCCGACGCGGACCGAGGGGATGTTTTTCTCAAAGGCATCGACGAGGCTGCCGTCGGCCAGTTGCACTTTGATCTTGCGGTCGCCGCTTTCCGGCTCCAACCCCATCTCCTTGGCCATTTCGTACGGTAACGAGATCGAGGTCGATCCGGAATCCACCACCAATTCCTTGGTATGCTTGCCGTCGATCAAAACGCTCACCAAGAATGTCCCGCCGTCTTCAGTCAATTTGATCGTTTCCGAGAGGATTTTCTGTTCGAGCAAAGAGAGCTGTCTTTCGTTTTGCGTGTAGGTGGGAGATGCCTTGGGCGGGATGGTTTTCTTCAAGACTTCGGCCACCTTGGCGAGAGCCGCTACTCCTTCGGGATCCGACGAAACCTTCTCCCAAGCGATGCCGACCTTGTCCGCGGCGTTCCGCGCGGCGAGGATCTTGGTGATGTAGACTTCGCGCGCTTCACCCGACTTGCCGCGCGCCGCTTTGACTTTTTCTTGCGCCTTTTCAAGTTGGTCGATCATCAGACTGACCTGGGCACCGGTCGCGCGAATTGCGCCGACCAAGCGGTTATGTTGATCCACGGGCAAGTTGCCCCCCGCGATCGCGGCATTCATCTGCACATACTGAGCCTTCAACTGCTCGATGCCTTTTTCAATTTTGGTCGTTTCGCCTTCGACCGCAACGTGTTCCTTTTCGGCGGCCAGATATTTCTTGCGAACCACTTCGATCTCGCTCATCGACTTGAAGAACTCTTGCTCGGCCGGCATCACGACACTGGTGGTCGAGATCTTGAGCCCGAGCTTCTCGAGCGTCTCCTTGGCTTGCGCGGGTGTCAGGGTGCTTGCGGCCGGAGCTTCGGGCTCATCGGCATTGAGCAGCGAGACGAAGGTAATGGCAAACGTCGCGGCAAAGAAGCGAAAGCAGCACATCGAACTACCCCTGGAGAATAATGGAGTTCCGATTGTTATTCCCGGTCCACGGAAAACAACCAGTAATGGAAAAACTGAAGATAACATGGCGTGAATGACCAAATCAAGGATTTTTCTTGATTGGGACGGCCATTCGTTGTATGTTCGCCCCCTCGTCGAAAACCGGAAAAAACGCTAGACTGGGCTGTTTGTGATTGACCTTTCCTGCTGGGGATGCCGGCAGATTATCTCGATTCCAGGAGTCTCGAACGTGGCCGCCGGCAAGTTTCTCTTTACCAGTGAATCCGTCAGCATGGGCCATCCGGATAAGCTGGCCGACCAAATCTCGGACGGCGTGCTCGACGCCTTGCTCGCCCAAGATCCCAAGAGCCGCGTCGCTTGCGAAACGCTCGTTACGACCGACTACTGCGTCCTGGCCGGTGAGATCACCACTACGGCCAAGGTCGATTACGAAAAGGTCGCCCGCGACGTCATCACGGCTGTCGGCTACACACACGACGATATCGGCTTCGATGCCAAGACCTGTAAGGTCGATGTCCTGCTCCACAGCCAAAGCCCCGACATCGCGATGGGCGTCGATCGCGAAGGCGCCGGCGACCAGGGTCTGATGTTCGGCTACGCCTGTAACGACGATCCCGAGTTGATGCCGCTGCCGATCGCATTGTCGCATCGGATCATCAACCGAGTGACCGAAGCCCGACAAAAGGGCGAAGTCAACTGGCTCCGTCCCGATGCCAAGAGCCAAGTCACGATCGAATACGATGGCTTCAAGCCGGTCCGCATCGACGCCGTGGTCCTCTCGACGCAACACAGCCCGGACGTGACCAATGAACAGATCCACGACTACATCAAGAACAAGATCATCATTCCGTGCTTGCCCAAAGAATTGGTCAAGGGTGAAATCAAATACCACATCAACCCGACCGGCAACTTTGTTGTCGGCGGGCCGCACGGCGACTGTGGTTTGACCGGACGCAAGATCATCGTCGATACCTACGGCGGTTGGGGCCGGCACGGCGGAGGGGCGTTCAGCGGCAAGGATCCTACCAAGGTCGACCGCAGCGCGGCCTACATGGCGCGTCATGTCGCCAAGAACATCGTCGCGGCCGGCTTGGCTGACCGCTGCGAAGTGCAACTCGCTTACGCCATCGGTGTTGCCGATCCAGTCAGCGTGCATGTCGATACTCAAGGGACCGGCAAGGTCAGCGACGAGAAGCTCTGCGCGATCGTGCGCGAGCTGTTCCCGCTGAACCCCAGCGGCATTATCAAGTACCTCGACCTGCGTCGTCCGATCTATCGTGCGACGGCCGCCGGGGGACACTTTGGCCGTGAAGGTTTCCCTTGGGAAAGCACCTCGCGCAAGGACGAACTGGCCAAAGCGGCGAAGTAAATACGGTGAATGGATAATGGACAATTGATAATTGACAATGAAGATTCGTTGCTAATTCATCATTTGCTCTTGTATTGATCCCGCTAGGGATCAGAGCCATTAGCCGGTGGTCGGTCGCCGCGGCGACCGCACCACCGGAAAGTTTGCGAAATGAAATCTGGCACCCCGGCAGGGGTGCGAGCCAATGGCAACGATCCTTCATGATCCAACGACGGCCCAAGGAAGAACTTCCTTGGGCCGTCGCGTTGATTGGCGCTGGATCTTGCTTGTGCTCTGGGTTGCCGGCGGGGCGATCTTCTTGGCGCGGGCAATCGGTGGTCACTTTCCTCGCACATTATCATCGCTGGGTTTGATTGCCGTCAGTTTTGTGGCGGTTGTTATCGCGATAGAACTGCGAGCCTTGCTACGCAATAGCTATCGGGCCAGTATGACGATACCGCTAATGCCAACTGAATGGTTCGCCCAGCTTTTACCAACCCTCGGAATGATCCTTCTGGCGATTGGCTTTAGCGTGGCCGGTGCATACCCGACGGGCTTGGTCTTGCTCTGGGTGATCGTTGCGGGAGAGACTCTGTTCGGTGCTGGTGGTCCGTGGACAATACCACTGATCCGACGATTGTTGAGGATCGATCAACCAGACAGCGGCACGACGCTCCTCGATTACCCGCGAGGAAAAATTGACGCCGAAACACTGGCGGAGCCAGTGGCACCTGGGCGATCAACCGAAACACTAGCTGAGTCTGTGGCTTTGGTGAAAGATCAAGAACCAAGCGCGGAAGAGGCTGAACTCGACGAAGAACTGCCGTGGCTCTGGCAAGATGCTACGGCGCTGCAAGAGTTGCGTTACATGACGCTGCCAGAGAGCGGTCTCTGTATCGCCGGTTCGCAGCGCGTCACGCTTCCCGCCGCGCAGCAAATCGCCGTGGTTCACACGGTGTTTCATCCGCCGTTCGACACGGTACCAACGGTGACAATTGAGATGGAACAGCCCGAAACCGTGACGATCAAAGCGGCGCAAGTTTTGCCCCACGGCATCCGCTGGGAACTCCGCACCGCATCAATGCTGGAAAAATCACAGCAGGTACAATGGGCGTTTATTGCAACGACGACGGCAGCAGATCCCAGGGGGTGAACCCCTGGGCTTTGAGCCTCGTTACCAAGCCCCAGCTTGGTAACGTGAACTAAAGAAGACTATCCAAAGACATCTTCACTCATCACGATTTTCAGAAACCCATGGCACGCTGGCCGAAGAACGCTTGGACGACGATTTACACTTACGGCAGCGTCTTTGTGCTGTTCCCGCTGCTCGCGTTTCTCTGCTACGCCTGGGTCCGCGGCTGGTTTTAATTTTTTGCCGTTTGTCAAAAGCTCCAAAGCCCAGGGGTTCACCCCCTGGGAGCATTCCAAGGAAACTCTCATTGGCTGACGAACTTCAAGCACGCCTAACGGCCGCGGGCCAAGACCATTTGGCGCGGCACCTCGCCAAGCTGCCGCCAGCGCAGCAGAAACAACTCCGCGCGCAGCTCGCCGGCATCGACTTCGATCTGCTCAAACGTCTCGCAGCGCAGGTCGAAACAACAGTCGACTACAAGGCACTCGCCGCAATTGCCGAACCGCCGCAAGCATTCCGCCTGCCGCCGGCCAAGAATCCGTGGAACCTCGCGCAAGCACTTGCCGCCGGGCGCGCCGCGCTCGACTCGGGTCAGGTTGGCGTCTTGCTCGTCGCGGGGGGACAAGGCTCGCGTCTCGGCTTCGAACATCCCAAGGGGATGTTTCCCATCGGACCGGTCAGCAGCGCGAGCTTGTATCAGATCCTCTGCAGCGGCGTCCTCGCCACTTCGAAGCGGCACAACCAACCGGTCCCGCTTTATGTGATGACAAGCCCGGCGACACACGATGAGACGGAAGCGTACCTAAAACTGCACAAGCGTTTCGGCTTGCCGGCCAAGAATGTGAAGCTTTTCATGCAAGGCATGCTCCCGGCTGTCGATGCGGCGACGGGCAATGTCTTGCTCGCGTCGCCCGAAGAGGTCGCGCTCAGTCCCGATGGACACGGCGGGTTGCACGGCGCATTCGTCAAGCACCGCCTACTCGAAGACGCCGAACAACGCGGGCTACGGTACCTGTTCTATTTGCAAGTTGACAATCCACTCGTGCAAATCGGCGATCCGGAGTTTCTCGGGTATCACATCCTCAGCGGCTCCGAGATGTCGACGCAGGTCATCGCCAAGCGTTCGCCGACGGAACGCGTCGGCAATGTCGTGAAGATCGGGGCGCAGACGCAGATCATCGAATACAGCGATCTGCCCGCCGAACAAGCCGAACGCACGACCAAAGAAGGCGAGCCGATCTTTTGGGCCGGCAGCATCGCGGTGCATGTGATCGACATCGCGTTCCTGCGCCGGATCGCCGACTCGCCCGAGGGCTTGCCGTACCATCGCGCGCATAAAAAGGTCTCGTACTTCGATCCGGTGACTGAAGAGCAGGTTATCCCCGAGAAACCGAACGCTCTCAAATACGAGCGGTTTATCTTTGACCTCTTGCCGCTGGCGAGCGAGGCCGTTGTGATGGAGGTGGACCGCGCGGCGATCTTCGCACCGGTGAAGAACGCCGATGAACCCGGTGCGCTCGATACGCCGACGACGGTCAAGGCGCAGATGTCGGCGCTGTGCCGCACTTGGCTCCGCGCGGCCGGCATCGAGGTCGGGGACGACGTACCCGTCGAAATCTCGCCGCTTGCGGCGAACTCGCAAGCGGAGTTCGTGCAGAAGGTTCAAGCGGGGTTAATCAAAGTCGCAAGCCCGGTGACAGGGCCATTGCTGATCGAAAAATAAAATATAAATGCATTGAACAGAAGGACGAAAAGATCGCAAAGAAAATGCAATACAAAGAAGATTCGACAGAAGAAAACGAAGGAAACGAAGAAGGGAAAAATTCGGAGCCGCTCTGAATTTTCTCCGACTCTCTGTGTTTTGAGTTTGCATTTTCTTTGCGCCCTTTGCGAGCTTCTGTTCGATTCTCTCCTGTATTCCTTCGTTCCCTTCGTTTCCTTCTGTTGAAACCTCTCGGCATTTGTCTTTCTTTGCTCTCTTTGCTACCTTCTGTTCCATCCGTCTGCTGTATTTTTCTCGGCTGCACTCTGCGCTGCCCGCTGTTGCTCCTGGCCGTCGCCTTCGGCTCGGGGCTAACCGGGATGAACTTTGTGTGACCATCTCACAACCCATAAATCACAACTTATATGCTGCATGCTGTCATCATGGCCGGGGGATCGGGGACGCGGTTTTGGCCGGCGAGCCGGAGTTTGCGGCCCAAGCAATTGCTGGCCCTCACTGGACAACAGACGATGCTGCAAAGCACCGTCACACGCCTCGATGGCCTGATGCCGAGCGAGCGCATCTGGATCGCGACGGGCAAGACACTCGCCGACCCGATCGCCGAGCAACTGCCCGATGTGCCGCGCGGGAACATCCTGGTCGAACCATGCAAGCGCGACACCGCGGCGTGCATTGGACTGGCGGCGTTGGCGCTCTTGCAGAAAGATCCCGATGCCGTGATGGCCGTGATGCCGTCGGATCATGTGATCGCCGAGCCAGGTGCCTTTCAACAGGCACTTCTCGCCGCGGATGAACTCGTTCGCGAACGTCCTGATCGGATTGTGACCTTTGGCATTAAGCCGACGTATCCGGCCGAGAGTTTTGGTTACATTGAACGCGGCGAAGCGCTCGAGAATCATTGGCCCGCGGCCGAGGGCTTGAACCTTTATCGCGTCGCAAAGTTCCGCGAGAAGCCGGCGGCGACCGTTGCCCGCGAGTATGTGGAGAGCGGAAAGTTTTACTGGAACTCCGGCATCTTCGTTTGGTCAGCGCGAACGATCCTAGCGGCGCTCAATCATCATCAACCGGAACTCGCGCGGCGTCTGCAAACGATTCAACAAGCCTGGGACAAACCCGACTTTGCGGAAATCCTCGACCGCGAGTTCTCGGCGATCCGCGGGATCAGCATCGACTATGCCGTGATGGAGCACGCCCGCGACGTCGTCGTCATCGAAGCGCCGTTCACTTGGGACGACGTCGGCAGTTGGCAAGCGATCGCCCGGCTCGACGGCGCAGACGCCGACGGCAATACCGTCCGCGCGAAGCATCTCGGCATCAACACCAGCGGCACGATCGTTCGCAGCGATGACGATCACCTGATCGTCACGCTGGGCTTGCGCGATTGCATCGTCGTAAGAACGAACGACGCGACGCTGATCGCCCGCAAGCAGGACGAGGAATCGATCCGGCAGGTGGTGAAGGCGCTCGAGGAGAAGAACTGGAAAGAGTTTCTGTAATCCCCCTTAGCTGAAGTCGTGAGACTTCAGAGGGTTTTGAGTTGACGACGATCACACGCGCTCATCCAAGGTCTTACGACCTTGGCTACGGGGGGCAAATTGCCCTTGACAAACCGCTCTGGATATAGTATACATAAGTTCATTTCTTCGGCGCGGCCGCGGAGTATGCACGCTCGCGTCAGGGTGACTGCTTGAGCACTGGCAAACCAGTAGCACCCGTCGTTTGAGGCGGCGATGCCCGGCAATCAGAAAGGAGCCATGACTGTTGCCTTTAAAGGCAACACCAAAAAACTTGTCGCGGCGCGCACCTGTCCGGTTTTAAGCGTACCGAGCATTGGCTGGCATTTGGTTTCCCGCGAAAAGACGCCGATCGAGCTGCAGCGCTGTCCGCTTGAACACGGACAAAGGCGTGCGCGCTTTTTCGCGTTTTTTTCTGTTTATTCGCGCTTTTTGTCGTTTTTTCTGGATTTTTCCGGTGTTTTTTCTGCATTTTTTTGACGTTTTTCCGTTCTTTTTGCGCGTTTTTTCGACCTCACTTTCCGGCGTTTTTCCGCGGGTTTCCCGCCTTTTTTCGCGGGAAATCGCGCGCTTGTTTTTCAGGCGCTGCGCGCCCTTACAGTGCGCCACCGCGCGTTTTTGAAATGAACATTGCTTGTCCGTCCGGAAGCCGCTTCGTTCATCGCAACCTTCGTATTCAAACCCCCAGCGTTACCGAGCCATCAGGTCTTATTTGCCGTCCCCGCCAATGCTAGGGCTGCAAAAAAATGCACAAATACGAATTGAAAAAAGTTTCGGCGTTCCGTCCTAGGTAAAAAACGAACGATTCCCACACAACATTGTCCCGAATTGCCTCAACTCCTAAGATAGAAGTGTACTGTTACTAGTAGAATTCACGGATCGGATCAATCCTATGAAACAAACTCTCGCGGCTTCTCTGCTAGGCGCATTCGTTTATGCGACTACGGCTCCAGCGGCTGAACCGGTTGGCCAGTCTATCTGGCAAGCTGTGAAAGCCGGCGCGAGCGACATACGCGTGCCCGAAGTTAGTGAACTCTGGCGCGATCATCAGATGCGGGCCGGTTGGTGCGACGAGTTGCTGTACTACGAATGGGTCGTCCAGCGCAATGTCGAAACGGACGAATGCCGGCTCCTCAACCCCGAGAACGAAGTCGTCACAACAGGGACGTTTGAAGAATGCCGCGGGAAACTGCGCGGGATCCGCCGTGACAAGAAAATGCCGGACCTGAACAAGACGGTCGTTCTCGTGATTCATGGACTCGGCGATTGGCATCTGCCAAACGCCCTGATGGCTGACGGCCTGCGGCGTGCGGATCAATGGACCGTGATGTCGTGGCGTTATAGCAGCCGCCGCGCGAGCATTAGCGATCATGCGGCGAGCTTGAAGCGCGTGCTTGACAACCTGGACGGCGCAGAAAAGATTTACATCGTCGCGCACAGCATGGGCAATCTCGTGGTGCGGCACTACTGGTGTGATCAATCGAAGCCTGACCCGAATCGTCCCGGCGAGAAGCTCGCGCCGGATCGGCGGATCGAGCGTATCGTGATGGTAGGCCCGCCAAACCAAGGCGCGCAGATCGCGCGGTATTTTTCGACCTCGCCCAAGTTGATGGCCAGCTTGCAAGGCGTCTCGGGGGTGCAGTTGGCCGACGATTGGGCGAAGTTGGAACCTTGCTTGGCCACGCCAACGTGCGAGTTCGCGATCATCGCCGGCGGCCGCGGCAACGACGATGGCTACAATCCCATTTTGCCCGGCGACGACGATTCGCTGGTCTGCGTGAATGAGACGAAACTGAAAGGGGCCAAGGCGTTTGTCTGCCTGCCGGTCCTCCATCAATTTCAAATGTCCGACAAAACGATTCAAAACGCGACGGTCGAGTTCTTCCGCACCGGATCGTTTCCGGAAATCAAGAATGCAATTGCGCATGAGCCGGCAGCCGCTGTAAAAAAATAAGTCAAATGATTCATAGCAACGCGACATCGATGGATGAATTCATTGGATCCGTTGGTAAACATGTTGGACAACTAGTACGAGTAGACATCTCAACGGAGATAGCCATTTCCTATCTATACGATGGCAACACAGAGAAACCTAGAACTTGCCAATGGCGTGTGCATGCCTCTAACGAGACTGAACTGAAACAAGCCGTGAAGTTGTTGGTAGATTGCTTGGTTGCCAAAGGAATCAAAGTACCTCATCTCGATATCTCTGGTAAAATCTGCTGGTTCCAGGATGAAGGGATTTGGCCGCACATCCCTTAGCATATTCATCTTGCCGCTCTGAATTTTCTCCGCCCCTCCGTGTTTCATGTCTTCTGAATTGAATCCTCCCTCGCTGCGCGGCCGGCTTGCCGGGATCGACTACGGAACGGTGCGGATTGGCGTGGCGTTGACCGATTTTGATCAAAAGTACTGCAGCCCTCACGAAATCTATAATCGCCGCACGACACCGCTTGATGCGGCGTATTTTCAGAAGCTGGTCAAGGAAGAGCGCGTGATCCAATTCGTCGTGGGCTTGCCAACGCATCTCGATGGTTACGAAAGTGCCAAATCGCTCGAGGTTCGCAAATTCGGCAAGTGGCTCACCGAGCAAACCGGCATCCCGGTCGAGTACACCGACGAACGCTACTCGTCGGTCGAGGCGGACAACCTGCTCCGCGACGCGGGCCTGAAAGCCAGCGAACGCAAGAAAAAACTCGACATGCTCGCGGCCCAGATTTTGCTCAGTTCGTATCTCGAACAACGCGCCGCCCGCCTGGCGGACCCGACGAAGAATCAATCGTCGTCGCATAATGCGGAGCAGTCGTTGTGAGTTTCAGATTTATTAACAGAAGGCAGCAAAGGGAGCAAAGAAATGCAAATACAGAGACGATTCGACAGAAGGTAACGAAGGAAACGAAGAGGAGAAATTGCTTCTGATTCTCCTGCCTTTCCTTCGTTATCTTCGTTTTCTTCTGTAAAAAATTGCATTTGAATTTCTCTGTATTAGCTTTCTCTGTGCTGCTCTGAATTTCCTCCATCTCTCCGTGTTTCGTATTTGCATTTCTCTGCTCTCTGCTACCTCCTGTTCAATTCTTACTATGAAACTCATCGTCGGCTGCGGGTATTTGGGGATGCGGGTCGCGCGGCGGTGGCTCGCGACCGAAGAACCGGTCGCGGCTGTGACACGGCATGCCGCGCGGGCCGAAGAGTTTCGCGCGACGGGCATCCTGCCTATCATTGCCGAAGTGACCGAACCCGCTTCACTCGAACCGTTGCGTAAACTTCTTGGTCCTGGCGATACACTGCTCTACGCCGTTGGCTACGATCGCAAAGCGGGCAAGGCGATGGACGAGGTTTATGTTCAAGGTTTGAAAAATGTCATCGCCGCAGTCTCGCCAGAAATCGGACGTGTGATCTATATCAGCTCGACGGGCGTCTATGGTCAAGTGTCCGGCGAGACGATCAACGAAGAATCGCCCACCGAACCGACGCGTGAAGGAGGGCGGGTCTGCCTCGCGGCGGAGCAAGCACTCGCAGCGCATCCGCTGGGCCAACGCACGGTGGTGCTGCGGCTTGCGGGAATCTACGGGCCGGGCCGCGTGCCGAATCGTGCGGATTTGCTCGAACAAAAACCGTTGCCGTTCGATCCGGCGAGCGCGTTGAATTTGATCCATGTCGATGATGCCGCGACCGTCGTGGTGGCGGCAGAGAAATCCGCAACCTCGCCGCAGACATATGTCGTTTCGGATGGGCATCCTGTAACGCGCGGCGATTACTATGCAGAGTTGGCGCGGCTCTGGAACGCTCCGACGCCGGTGTTTGCCACGCCCGGCGATGTAGATCCCAGCAGCAGAACCGCGATCGCGCCGCCGCGACGCGGCGGCGCTGACAAACGGATCGACACCACGCGTCTGATGCGCGAATTGGCTCCGGTCCTGGAGTTTCCCAATTATCGCACGGGACTGCGCGGGATTATTGAGTTGGGGCGGTGCGACAAATAGGACTCGCTCTCGACAATCGTTCTCAATTGATGATTTCGCAGGCCGCGGCGTTAGCCAGAGAGTTTGAGCTTTAAATATTCCCTTGCTTACGCCGCGGGCTACTAATTCGCCCTCGCTAAGCGTCGGGGTGCTCTTGCTTCGCCCCTAGAGATTCCGGGCAAATCGTTTTAGAATGAGTCGCGGATGCCAGCCCGCGCTCGGGACGGGTCAGCTTACATCACTTTTCTTCTCTGCGAGTTCCCCCATGCTTCAGCGGAAACCCATTTTTCCGCACGTGATCGAGATCAATCATCAGGCCGGGCAACGCCTGGGCTGCAATGTGTATGTGGTCTACGACGGCAACGAATGGATCATGATCGATGTCGGCTTCGAAGACACGCTGGACGATGTCGTGGACCTGATTCGGCAGTTGGATTTTCCGCTCGTCCAGTGCAAGACGATTGTCGCCACGCACGCCGATGTCGATCACATCCAAGGACTAGCGAAGCTCAAATCGATTCTCAAATGCCCGATCGTCAGCCACCCGTTGGCTGCCGAGCCATTGGCGACTGGCGATAAGCTCAAGACGTTTGCCGAGGTCGTGCCGCAGGGGATTCACCTCGAGATGCCGCCGGTCAAGGTTGACTCGTTCATTAACGAAGGCGACACACTTACGGTCGGCAAGCTCAAGCTCGAAGTCTGGCACACGCCGGGTCACACCGACAGCCAGCTCTCGTTTCGGATGGGCAACCTGCTCTTCTGCGGCGACAACATTTATCGCGACGGCTGTGTCGGCGCGATCGACGCGCATCACGGCAGCGACATTTCGGACTTTATCAAGTCGCTGGTCCGCATCCGCAAGAGCGACATCGAATGGCTCTTGCCGAGCCATGGCCCGATCTTTCGCAAGGACAATAAAATGCTCGACGCGACGATCGCGCGGCTCGAGTCGTACCTGCACATGGCCGACTGGGGAACGTGCGCCGCCGATTGGCCGCTGATGGACGAATGGGACAAGGAACTGGCGCAAGGGCAGATGCCGAACTAACACGGGTTCCAGAAGTGAGAGAAACCGCATTAGATATTGTCGAGGATGACGATGCTCTTGACGCAATCGGATGTCGAATTGTTTGGTCGCCTGCAAGGGTTGCTGTTCAAATATGTGAACCAACAACTGCGCGTACTGGCCGCGAAAAAAACTGCGCCTCAAAATTTCTTCAAACTCTCGCCCAACGACCGTTTGGCACTGCGCGACGCGTTGCTGGACAACATCAATTTGCTCGAAGACTATCTAGAACTTAATCCGGACCGATTGACGAGCGAGGAGCGAGAAATTATCGGCGATTGGTTGTTCTATATCGAAGGCGAATTCGTGATCTTGCGCGAAACCGAGGAACACACGCAGTTCTTGCTTTTGGACCAGGAACTGCCCGAAGTTTTCGGCGTTCTTGCACATGCAATTCCGTTCCGCCAGATGCTGCGGCAGCCAATGCCCGCCCAGGTGCACGCCGTGCTGCTTCCCTTCAGAGGCGCGATAGTTTATGACACCGTTTTGATCATCAGAGAAGACTCGCCCCAAGCTCAGCGAGAATTTGGCGAAGCCGCGCTGCAGCTTGCGGATCGCATCATCGAAGCCAACGGCGTGACAATGACACTCGATGATGAGGATATTTTCAACGACGAGGAACTGCCGCCGCTGGAGATTGCCGCTCCGTTTTTAGAGGCCTCACCGCGAATCGGGCTGCCGCAAAAACCCGTCAAAGCAAGCTCCTGTGCGCCAGAATTGCTGCGCGAGGTAGTCGCGACGATCGAAGAATTCAGCCGGCAGCATCTCGACGAAGATTATCTGATCCTCTGCCGCGCCACGGCGGAACAACTGGCGGCCGAGAACGGCGCGCTGTTCACCCCGGGCAAAGAGAAAAGCCTGGCTTGCGGCATTGTGCGCGCAATCGGGAGCGTCAATTTTCTCTCGGACAAGTCATTCCCGCCCAGCATGCCCCTAAAAGATGTCGGAACCAAGCTAGGCATCTCTCCCAGCACGGCGTCGAAATATCAAAAACTTGTCGAACAAAGTTTGGACATCGATCGCATGAATTATCATTGGATGCTCCCCCGAGTGATCGAGGATCATCCGGCGGTTTGGATGTTGATGGTCAATGGCTTCATGATGGACATTCGCGAATTGCCTCGCGAGGCGCAAGTCGAAGCATTCAATCAGGGACTAATTCCCTACATCCCCGCAGACCGCTAACGATCACTGTGAGAACCGCGGCGAGTGCTCGAAGATACCGCCGGCTTGCCGTTCGCGGATGATTATGCTGCCGTCGTGCATCCGCTCGGGTGTGCTGAATTTTGTTCCCGCCCCGGGTTGCAGGGCGTCGCGAAGGACGATGCCGGGGTTGCGCGAGACGCGGTCCGAGAGGACGCGGACATCTTCGACGATCGGCCTCAGGCGCTGCGAGACCTCGTTGATATTGGCCGCGGCTTCGTTGAGCTGTTGATAGAGCGCGGGGTCGTTGAGCAATTGGCCGACGGTGCCTTTGTTGTTGTTGAGCTGATTGCTGAAGCGTTCGACTTGGGCCAGCGTGGCATTGATCCGGGCCATGCTTTGATCCATGTTGGCGACGATTTCCGGTCCCCGCTTCCCCAGCGGTTCGGTCAGCCCTTCGAGGTTGCGCACGTTGCGGTCCACGCCGTTCATCGCGCGTTCGAGTCCCTCGATCGCCTTTCGCGTGGTGGTGAGCAGTTCGGGCATTTCTTTGAGGGCACGGCGGAAGTTTTCGTTGGACTCGGGATCGCTGAGTACGCCTTTCAGCGAATCGGCCGCGCGATTGATTGTCGCGAGTGCCTGATCCGTGTTGGAGAGGATGCTATTGAAGCGGTCTTTATTGGTTTCCAAGCTGTTGTTCACCGTGGTTGCCAGCTTCGCAATCTCATCGGTGGCGCGGGTGAGCGAGTTTACTATCATGCTGATCTGGGGCTCGAGATTCGCGAGCATGTTCAGCGGATCATTAGCTTTCTGCCCCTGAATTGTATCGTTGGGCTGATAAAACGTCGGATTCGCCGGTGCTTGCGGGAGCGGAATGATTTGCAACTCGGCATCGCCAAGCAACGAAGTGACGATTTTAATCCCTTCGTCGCGGCGGATTTCAAAATCGTCGTTGAGTTTCATTTTGACGATGACTTGCCGCTGGTCATCGAACGCGACGCTCTCGACCTTGCCTACCTTGATCCCGCTGCGACGAATCGGCGTGTTGGCCGTGACGCCGGGCGCATCGGCAAAGCGGGCATTCACGATGTACGAGCCAACGCCAAAAGTCGGCAGCTTGCCAAACATGACGACGAGAATGCCGCCGATCAGCAAGGCCGCGAGGACCATGACCCCGATGCGAAATTGTTTGACGCGATCTTCCATTGCTCGATCCTTTTAGTTTTTTGTGCCGCGCATCAAGCTCTCGGCGCTGGCGTATTGAGTTTTCATTTCCATGAGCCGCTCGCCTGCCTCGCCGTTGATGAACTGAGTCACGCGCTTGTCGCGCGATTGAACCAGATCCTTTGGCGTGCCGTCAAAAATCAACTGCGGCTCGCTCGAACCAAGCCGCGTCAACGGGTAAAGCATGATCACGCGGTCCGGGACCTTCTTCGCCGTGTGCATGTCGTGAGTAACGACGATGCTGGTTAGATGAGTCTGCTTACGGACTTTCATGATCAGCTCATTGATCACGTCGCTCATGATCGGATCCAAACCCGTCGTCGGTTCATCGTACAGCATCAAGTCCGGCTTCAGCGTCAAAGCGCGTGCTAGCCCGACGCGTTTGCGCATCCCACCCGAGAGTTCGGCAGGCCGTTTGAGCAGCATCGTCTCGTTCAAACCGACGTCATTGATCAACTCCCGCACGATCGTGTCGATTTCGGTTCTACTTTTGCGAGTATGCTCGCGCAAGGGAAAAGCGACGTTCTCGTAGTTGGTCATGCTGTCAAAGAGCGCCGCCCCTTGAAATAGAAACCCATAGCGGACGCGCAACTTGGCCAGCTCGAGTTGATTCAAGGTGCTCAGGTCATGCCCATCGAACAGCACCTTGCCCTCGGTTGGTTGGATCAAGCCGATGATCGATTTGAGGAGCACCGTCTTGCCACAGCCGCTTTCGCCGATAATGACGAGTGTCTGGCCGCGGGGGATCGTAAGGTTGATTCCGCGCAGAACCTGTTGCCGCGCGAACCGGACGCTGAGGTCACGGATCTCGACCAGGGGTTGCTCGTCGTTGGCGGGGGCTTCGCTCATTCATTCCCGCCGATACCATCGGCGGCTTTGTTTAAAACAGTTTCATCCCGTTCGGGTACAGCCACAAGTATGTACGATCGACGAGAATGCCTAGGACGATGTCAAGAGCCAGGATCATGACGAAAGAATGCACAAACGCGCTCGTGGCGGCGCGGCCGACGCCTTCGGCCCCCGGATCGCAATGGAAGCCGCGATGACAGCTGACCAGCGAAATCGCCGCGCCAAAGAACAGACTCTTGAAGATGCCGCTGCCTAAATCGAACAAGCCGACAACCTTTTGCGAGTTGTGCCAATAATGATGCTCATCGATTCCGAGCGCGAACACACTATAGACATAGCCTCCCATGACGCCCATGAAGTCGGCCATCAACGTCAGAATCGGAATCAGCACCAGGCAACCCAAGAATCGCGGCACAACCAGGTAGTAAATCGGATTCGCCCCCATGCAAGACAGCGCGTCGATCTGTTCGGTGACGCGCATCGTGCCGAGTTCGGCTGCCATCGCGCTCCCGACGCGGCCGGCGAGCATCGTCGCCGCCAAGACCGGCCCGAGTTCGCGCACCAGCGACATATTGATTACGGCGCCCAGCTGGGTTTCGATGTGAAAGAACCGAAACTGCGAATAACTCTGCACCGCCAGAATCACCCCGATAAAAAGCCCCGTCAGCGCGACCACGGGCAGACTAAGGACGCCAATTTGATAGAAGCTCGGCACCAGCGTCTCGCGGCGCGGCATTCGTGTGAAGAGCCAGCCCATCGTCTGCCCACAAAAAATCGCAAAGTCCCCAACCATCGTCACCATGTTGGTGACCCATTCGCCCAGGTCAGCGATCGACGACGAGATCGCGCCGAAAATTCCTCCCGGCGGAGCTGGCGGCGTAGGCGCGGCGGATGACGTTGGCGCGGTGGACATATCTTGGGGAGGGTGAGGCTCCCGCCGAAGCTTTGATGAGTTTCGATGGACTCTGCTCAGGAAGTTGCTAGCACCAAGCGCGCAAACTCTAGAGCAGCGCCTCTATCATCGACTGTTAAGATATGCGGCTTGAGAGAACTTTGCCGCTTAGCGAACCTATTCGTAGGTCAGGCTTCAGCCTGACTCGCTTTGCCGGTGCGTCCACGCCCGACGTGTCAGGCTAAAGCCTGACCTACGGACCCGGCGTCGGCATGATCACGCCGGGTGTCGCTGGCTGCGCCGGCGGGGCCGCGGGAACAATCACGCCCGGTTGCGGCAAGGCGCCTGTCGAAGGAGCACCGCCTTGATAAGGATTGTTGGGCGGCAAGGGATAAATCCATTGCGGCGAATTCGCTGGCGGCGGAAGTGTTGCCCCCATGCCCACCGGAGTCGGTGTGTTGATGACTTCCGGTCCATTCGGACCAACGACTGGTCCGCCGGCTGGGACGACAGCGCCGCCGACCGCAGGACCACCGAGACTTGCTTGCCGCAGCGCATCAGCCTTTTGCAACAATTGATCGCGGCCTTGCAGCTTGAGCGGCGTGAGTTGATACGACACGACCCGTTCGTCGCGAATCTCGCCCGGGACGACGTTTTCGCTGACAAAATCGAGCGGCGGAATCTGATACCAAGGCGCGGGGATCGGCTGATTGACGATCAGCGTTTCGTACCCATCCTTGACCATCCGAATCTTGCGCGTGCCGTAATAGGTGAAGTCATGCGACACCGGTGTCGTGCCAATCTCTTCATCGCCGACGTAGACCCTCGCTCCCGGCGGCTCGCTGCGCATCGTGAGCCGCCGCGTGACACAGCCGGTGAGCAGCAACGACAAAATGACAAACGCCGCCAGCCAGCTCCGTGCAAAGTCGGAGCGCAAGCCCAGGAGCGAACGGCGAGTGGCGGGGTTCCAAATCATGCAGAGCAAAACGGAACAAACGAGCAAAAACCGGGATTTTCCGCCGCGACCATAGCAAAACCGGCCGTTTGACCCAAGGGCGATTTGCCCTGAATCGTGCGGAAGATCTGTTCAGTTTCCGCCACATCAAAGCCCGGGACTAGCATTTAGAATCTCGGCTTTTTCGGCGCAGATGCTCCTATTTCGGCCATTGCTAGCTAGGATGAAAATTCGGGGCAAGTTAGAATAAGTCATCTCGATCAGGGTTGTTGATTTCTGAGAGCTGGCGTCGGTTCGTCTACTTTTTGCTTCGAGTCTCATCGCGATGGCTTCTTCGGGGAATTGGAAATCGTACCTGGACCATGCCGTCATTAGTGACGTGGGCATGCGGCGGACGAACAACCAAGACTCGCAAGCCGTGATGCTGGCCAATGATGACGAAGCCTATCGAAAACGCGGCCATGTGTTTGTCGTCGCCGATGGCATGGGCGCACACGCCGCCGGCGAGTTGGCCAGCAAAATGGCTACCGACTCGATTCCGCACAACTATTACAAGCTCTCCGACCAACCGCCGCCGAATTCGCTCCGCAAATCGATCCGCGAAGCCAACGCGATCATCCATCGCCGCGGTCAAACGAACGCCGAGTTCCACGGCATGGGCACCACGGCTAGCTGCCTGACCATTCTGCCGCAAGGCGCGCTCATCGCGCACGTTGGTGACAGCCGCGTCTATCGCCTGCGCAAGAAAGTGCTCGAGCAATTAACCTTTGACCACAGTCTGGTCTGGGAAATGATGGCCTCGGGCAGCGTGCCGGCGAGCGGCGTGGCGAACCTGGTCCCGAAGAATATCATCACGCGTTCCCTTGGTCCGCATGCCGACGTCAATGTCGATCTCGAAGGTCCGTTTCCAATCGATGTCGGCGACATCTTTCTGCTCTGCAGCGATGGCGTCTCTGCCGGCCGAGTCGATGACCACGAGCTCGCGACGATCTTGGCCTGCTTGCCCCCCAAGGAAGCTGCCCAGGTAATCGTCGATCTGGCGAACCTCCGCGGCGGACCGGACAACATTACCGTCATCGTGGTGCGGATCACCAACGAAAAACTCGCGACACTTGCCAAGAACAATCCCGAACCGCTGGCCATCGGCGAGGATGTGGGCGAAAAGAAGTCCCGCAAAAACACTGCGATCTTCTTGTGGGTTGTCGCGGCGATGTTTTTCATCGGCTGCATGGTAATGTTCAGCGTCACCACCTTGCCGTGGTTTTTGAATCTCACTCCGCTCGTTGCCTCGGTGATGTTCGCGTTCTTCGGCTTTCAACAGTTGATGAGCGACGACGGGCCTGCGCTCAAGTACCTTCCGCCGGGCCGGATGCTGGGCAAAGGCCCCTATCGCCAATACGATTGCTCGGCCGAGAAGAGCTTGGCCCTCGATCTAGCCCGCAAGTCGCAGGAGCTACACGAAGCGGCGAAGCGCGAGAAATGGGACCGAATCGACTGGACCAAATTCGATGCCTATATCAAAGAAGGCAGTGCGCTCATCGATCGGCAGGACTTCGGCGGGGCTGTCCGCGAATATGGCCGCGCGATCCGCGCCATGATGGGCGAACTCCGCGAACGCCGCAACAAAGCCAAACACGACGACTCGGCGGTCGAACTTTGATTAGGAATGCAAATATCGGCCACAGATAGACACAGATGAAGACAGATAAATGCAAAAAACACTGTTCTAATAAATATTGGAAAATCGATTCATCGAATCAATTAAATTTGGAGTGCGAATTGAATCTTATTCTTGTATTATCTGTGTCCAATCTGTGTCCATCTGTGGCTTGCCTTAGAATTCGAAAATGCCTGAACTTGAACCTTGGCCGAAGCTGCTCGAAATTGTTGCCAAGGGGCATGCGCTCGATGAGGAGCAATCCGCCGCCGTCATCGGCGCGATCATGCAGGGCGAATTGCCGGACGAAGCCGTCGCGCGGTTCTTGATCGATCTCCGCAACAACGGCGAAACGGCCGCCGAGATTGCCGGCGCTGCCCGCGCGATGCGGGCGAACATGCGGGCGATCCAATCCCCGTTTACGACGTTCGTCGATACCTGCGGCACGGGCGGCGACGGGGCGAAGACCTTCAACATCAGCACCGCCGCGGCAATCGTTACAGCCGCGGCGGGCATTCCCGTCGCCAAACACGGGAACCGCAGCATCAGCAGCCGCAGCGGCTCGGCCGATGTGCTGGCCAGTCTCGGCGTTAACATCGCGGCCGAATTGCCGGTCGTGGAACGGTGTCTGCTCGAGCTGCGCATCGGATTCTGCTTCGCGCCGCTCTTTCATCCGGCGATGAAACGCGTGGCCGAGGTTCGCAAATCGCTCGGCGTACCGACGATTTTCAATCTGCTCGGCCCGCTCGCGAATCCGGCAAACGCGCCGCATCAAGTCCTCGGCGTCGGCAAGCCGCACTTGCGGCCGCTCTTGGCCGAGGCGCTACAACGGCTCGGCACCATACGCTCAGTCGTCGTCAGCGGCGCGGATGGACTCGACGAGGTGACACTCGCCACGGCAACCAACGTCAGTCTGGTCGAGCCGACCGACATCGTCGAATTGGAATGGTCACCGGAAGCGTTTGGGCTCACGCCAGCGCCGCTCGATTCGATGCTGATCGATGGACCAGAACAAAGCGCGGACTTAATTCGCCGCATCCTGAACAACGAACCCGGCCCGCCGCGCGAGATCGTCGTTCTCAATTCGGCCGCGGCGCTTTGGACGGCGGGCTACGTCACCGATCCGCTCGCGGCGACGCACTTGGCACAAGAAGCGATTGCTTCAGGAAAAGCTTTAGTTTTACTGGAAAAATTGGCGGCTCTTTCGCATGAGCCGGTTTAATTGCTAAACAGCAAGCCGGTGGCTAATGCTTACTTAACAACTGAATTTTTCAGATCATTGCGTATCAGTCTGATCAGTATAATCAGTGTACTATGTTCCGATCCCATGAATGACAACCATCTTGAGTTCCGTCATCTCCTGAATCGCATAGCCCGGTCCTTCTTTGCCGAAGCCGCTTTCTTTGAGTCCGCCGTAGGGCATAAAATCCGCCCGCCATTGCGGTCCGCCGTTGATGTGAATATTCCCGCTTTCCGCGTGCTTGGCGAATTGCATCGCGCGATTCAGATCCCGCGTAAAAATCGCCGCGCTCAACCCATAACGGCTATCGTTCGCCATCGCGAGAGCCGCATCGACACTTTCGGCACGAAGCACCGCGACCGCCGGGCCAAAGAGTTCCTCGCGCGCGACGCGCATCTCTGGCTGCACATTGGTCACAACGGTCGGTGCGTACTGCGTGCCGTCACGTTTTCCGCCAACAAGAATTTCGGCTCCGGCGATATTCGCCTCGTCAATCCACTCGGCAACGCGTTCCGCATCTTTCACGCGAATCAACGGGCCCATCTTGGTTTCGGACTTCAGCGGATCGCCCATCGTAATCGAGCGGACCTTGGGGACAAGCTTTTCGAGGAGCGCGTCGTGGGCCTTCGCCGTCGTGATGATTCGCTGGGCCGAGATGCAAACCTGACCCGCGTTGGCGTAACCGGTGGTGGAAATTGTCTGCGCCGCGAGATCAAGGTCCGCGTCATCGAGCACAATGACCGGCGAGTTCGAGCCGAGTTCCATCGTGACGCGTTTCAGGCCCGCATCGCGCAGGATCTGTTCGCCGACGTCGCGGCTGCCGGTGAAGCTGATCTTGCGCACGCGCTGGTCCTTGCAGAGTGCCGTCCCGACTTTGCTCCCCTGCCCTACCAAGCATTGGATTCCCAGTTCAGGCAACCCCGCATCGAGCAAGACTTGCACCAGGTTCAATGCCGACAGCGGCGTGACGCTCGCCGGCTTGAGGATCACCGCATTGCCCGCGGCAAGCGCTGGGCCGACTTTGTGACACGGCAGGTTCAGCGGAAAGTTGAACGGCGAGATCGCCACGACCACCCCGCAAGGAACCCGCAACGTGAACCCGAACTTGCCCGCACCGTGCGCGACGGCGTCGAGGGGGAGGACTTCGCCGCGCAGACGTTTTGCCTCTTCGGCCGACCATTCGAGCGTATCGGCGGCGCGGAGAACTTCGGCCATCGCTTCGGCCAGGATCTTGCCCGACTCGCGCGTCAGTGTTTTTGCCAATGCCTCTTGCCGCTCCCGCAGCAGATTCGCCGCGCGGCTCAGAATCTTGTAGCGATCATAGGCCGTGAGCTTCGCCATCTCGGCCGCGCCGCGCACGGCGCTCGCCGCGGCGAGTTCGACTTCCGTTTCACTCGCAACAGGTACGGTATCGACAAGCGTTTGATCGTAAGGCGAACGAACCTCGAGCGATTCGTTTGTGTCGCGCCACTGTCCAGCCAGAAAAAGTTTCATGTGAATTCCCGCAAAAGATATTTCCACCCGTTTAGCGGCGAGCCGGAGGCGAGCGCTGTCGTCATTTTACACTTGCGGCACGATCATTTATAACCGCGTGATGAATTCTTCTTTCCCGCGTATCGTATCGCTCATCTCCGCCGGCACGGAAATGGTCGCCGCGTTGGGATTGCAGCAGTGCTTGGTTGGCGTGAGTCACGAATGTGACTGTCCACCGAGCACCTGCGGGCTGCCGAAACTGACCATTGCCAAGCTCGACAGCACGGCCAGCAGCGCGGCAATCGACGCCGAGGTCAAATCACTCCTTGCGGCGGGTGATTCGCTCTACGACATTGATGTCCCGCTGCTCACCGCACTCCGGCCGACGCATATCATCACCCAAGCTCAGTGCGAAGTCTGTGCCGTAAGCGAACGCGATCTGCGCGCGGTCATTGCGGCGGAGCCTTCGCTCGGCGCAACCCGAGTGATCACGCTCTTGCCAAACTGCTGGACCGATGTCGAACGCGACCTGCTCCGCTTGGCCTCCTCACTAGACGTATTGCCGCAAGGCGAGCGCTTGATCGAGGCATGGCGCACGCGAATCAATGTGGTCCAAGCAAAGTCGGCGCAACTCGCGCGGCGGCCGCGCGTCGCGCTGATCGAATGGACCTCGCCGATCATGCTCGCCGGCAATTGGCTGCCGGAGTTGCTCGCCTGGGCCGGGGGTGATTGCCCGCTGACAACGGCCGGGAAACACAGTCCCTACATCGCGTGGCCGGCAATCGTCGAATTCGATCCGGAGATAATTGTCGTCGCGCCATGCGGTTACGATTTGGGACGAGCGCATAAATCGATGCGGGATTTGATTGAATTGCCCGATTGGTCGAACCTAAGCGCCGTGCGCGAGCAAAAAGTTTGGCTCGCCGACGGGAATGCGCTATTCAATCGAAGTGGTCCGCGGTTGATTGAGACGCTGGAGCTGTTGGCGTATGTGATTCAGCCGAACATATTTCCGCGGCCACCGGCGGGATGGCTCGACAAATTTGAATACAAAAGTGCTTGAGCTAACATTTTTTCAACACGGATGCGAGTCTTTGCTCGAAGTCATGCAAACGCTAGTGAAGCAAATTCTTTTTTGCTAGAACAGGACATTCTCATCAAGCATTTTCTACGGGTGATGACCATGACCGAACGCGAAGAACTGATGAATCTCGTCCGCGAGCGGGCACTCAAATTCGGCGACTTTACGCTCGTCAGCGGGCGCAAGGCGAAATACTACCTCGACTGCAAACAAGTCACGCTGCATTCGCTCAGCGCGCGTTTGATCGGCGCGGGGATTCTCGACCTGCTCAAAAGCCAAGGCCCGCTGCCTGACGCCGTTGGCGGGATGGCGATTGGCGCTGATCCGATCACGGCGGCGGTGATTACGATGGCGGGCGTCGAGAAGCAAGAACTGACCGGCGTCCTGATTCGTAAAGAAGCCAAGGGGCACGGGACGCAAAAGTTTCTCGAAGGCCCCGTGCAGCCCGGGCAGTCGCTTGTGATTGTGGAAGATGTGGTCACGACGGGCGGCTCATCGCTGTTGGCGATTGATCGCTGTCTGGAATTTGGTTTGGTCGTGAAGAGCGTGATCACGATCATCGACCGGCTCGAAGGGGGCGAGGCGGCCTTTGCTGCTCGCGGGATTCCATTGCACAGTCTGTTCACGATTCGCGATTTTGGTTTGGAACCGCCGACGGAATGACGTTGAAACAATCGTTCAACCAACTATGACGCAGAAGCGAGTTTGTGAAGACATTCACAATCTCGCACACGATTTTTGTCTTGTGCGAAATGAATTTTGCAAATATTTTTTTGACGCTCGTTTTTATGGTCAGGGCAGGGTTACTGCATTATTCTTGGGAAATTTGCAGTCCTCGCCTCAATCGAACAATTAGAAATGCTCATTAAATGCGCAACGGTTGGTCACTATTTCATCATTGAAAATTAAATTCGATTTCTTGATGAAAGATTGCTATTCTATTAGAAGTTGTGTCGAAGTAGTGTTAAAGACTAAGGGATGAGGGAATTGGTCTAACAAAATGGTAGGCCCATGATTCCGATGACTAGTCAGGCGCGGTCCGCTCTGGGAATTCGACGATTTCATTTAGGGATCGTTTTGACCTGTGGCATGGTCTTCTCTCCGCCCCCCCAGTTAGTGCTAGCCGCGGAGCCCAATGACGCGGTGCCACAGGTGGCACTTTCGGTTGCTCCCAAAGCCGGAGCCATACCCGAGCGTGATCAAGTCTCGGCCCTCGTGGCGCGGCTTGGCAACGAGCAGTTCTCGCTCCGCGAGCGTGCTCAGCAAGAGCTCGAAAATCTCGGCCCTGCGATCTACGAAGACATTCTCCCCGCGCTCCGTGACCGCGATCCCGAAATCGCGACCCGCGCCGCGCGTTTGATCGCCAAGCTCCGCTACAAAGCGGCCGAGGAATTGCCCGAAGGGAAACATCGCGAAGAGCTGCGTGCCTATTTCATGGAGTCGGACGACGAACGGCGCAATCTCGTGTCAGCGCCGGCGACACTCAACGAAGTATCGCGCGTCGGACTCTGGTGCCTGGTCGTACGTTACGAAACCAACGAAGAATTGGCCAAGCTCGCCGCTCTTAATATCCTCTCGGCCATTTCGCCCAAGGCGATCGAAAAGCAACCGCACTTCGAGGTCATTCAGCGCTACCTGTCCCGCGCCCACCGCCCCGCGGCGATGTGGCTATTGAGCTACTCCAAACTGGCGGGGGATCCGAGCGCGTACCTGGAACGGCTGCAAGCCTTTGAATCGCAAGAGCTAGAACTCTACAGCCAGACGGCTCGTTTGGAACAACGAACGGTTGCAACACGGCTGCTGAAGCATGCCCTGGCGTATGCTTCGGAACAGCAGCAACGGCCGCAATCGATCGCGCTCTTCAAGCAACTGCTCGAACTCGATCAACCCGACACACAAGCCCTGCCGCAACTGCTGGACTGGCTTGTCCAGCAACAAGCGTGGGAACTGCTGCCGGAAGTCGAAGCGCGCTTTCCGAAACTGGGCGAATCCACCGACCCGCGAGTGATCTACTTCCTAGCCGAAGCAGCGCTCAAGCAGGGGAACACGGTCCAGTTAGAGACCTACCTGCAACGGGCAAGCGAGATCCAGCCGCAGAACGCCTCGCTGCACTACCAAACCGCGTTGATGCTCTACAAGCGAGGGCAACTCGATTGGGTCGAACGCGAATGCGCATTGATCCTCAAGCACACCTCGCCTAGCCAGGGGATCATGGCGTTTAACGCGCACAATCTTCTGGCGGAGATCCAAAACGATCAAGAACGCTATCGCGAAGCAGCCGACTCGATCTCCGCGGGGTTAGAGCTATACACCAAGAGCGAAACTGTCCGCGAACGGTACGAAGACAACTTGCGATTGAGCGAAGAGCAGCTAAAAGCCAAGCGGGCGTTCAATCGGGGACTCGACGCCGCGCGCAACGGCGAGCATGAAACGGCCTTCAAGTCGTTTCGGGAAGCGCTGAGCTTCGACCGAAACGACGCCGATGTGCTGATTGCCATTTACCGACTGCCGAAGCTGACGCCGGAACAACGCGAGGAAAATCGCAAGCAGATCCGCGAATCTCTGGCGGTGTTCCAAGAGCAAATCCAGAACGATGCCGAGGATTCCCAAGGGTATAATCAATACGCCTGGCTCGTGGCGAACACCGAGGGAGATTTTGATCTGGCTCTGGAGTACTCGCTGAAGTCGGTCGAACTGAGAAGCGAATCCGGCGGCTTGCGGGATACCCTAGCGCACTGCTATTTTGCGAAGCAAGACTTTGCCAATGCGGTGAAAACTCAGGAAGAAGCCGCGCGGATGGAGCCGCAGTCGCAGACCATCAAGCGAGCCCTCGAGAAATTTCGCAAAGCGAAGGAAGACAGTTCCACTCAGTCGTCGCTCAAATAGCGCCGCGGCCAATAAGCGCGGCGGTTTTACCAAGCCCCGCCCCGAATAAGTGCGGTGCTTTGCAATCATGCCCACCGCCATCATCAAACCAGGCGCAGATCATCCGGCGAACACGCCAGCGGCCACGCTCTCGTACCATGAACTCGGCAGCGGGCCGGCGCTAGTTCTGCTCCATGGGTTTCCGCTCGACGGCACGATGTGGGCCGACGTGGCGGAAATTCTTTCACAGCAATGGCGCGTGATCGTGCCGGACCTGCGCGGCTTTGGCGAAACTCGTTGGCCTTCGGAGCAACCACCACAGAGTGTGGATGATATCACGAGCGGCAAGGTCACTTGGACGGTTGCCGCGATGGCGGCCGATGTCGATGCACTGCTCACGGCCATGCAGATCGATGGGCCGATTGTGCTCGCGGGCCTGTCGATGGGCGGATATATCGCGATGCAGTTCGCGCTGCGGTATCCGTCGCGGTTGCGGGGACTGAATCTCGCCGACACGCGCGCCGCGGCCGACACTGACGAAGCCCGCGCGGGCCGCCGCAAAATGGCGGAGCGCGTTTTCGCGGACGGTCCGGCCTTTGTCGCCGAGGCGATGATTCCCAAACTGTTTGCCGTGGACACGATTACGCGCTCGCCTGCCCTGGTCGCGCAGTACAACGAACTAATCACGAAAACCGATCCGCGCACAATCGCCGCGGCGGCGCTTGCTCTCGGGTCGCGGCCCGATGTCACGGGCGAGTTGGAACAGATTCACGTCCCGACGCTCTGCATTGCCGGGAGTGAAGACGCCATCTCGCCGGCGATGGAGATGATCGCTTGGAGCGCGGAACTTCCGTGCGGACGCTTTGTCGAAATTCCCGGTGCGGGTCACATGACGCCGGTCGAACAACCGGAGAGTTTCGCGGCGGCGGTGAATGCCTGGGCGGAAGAGAGCGAACTGGTATAAAAAACGCGGCAACAACTCCTCTTTACCAAGCCCCAGGTTGGTAACGTGAACTGTCAAGCGAGCTAATACCCAGAAGCTGATCAGATTCGCATTTTTGTCGCCTTCGCTAACGCTACAAAAATGTAGAACACCCTGGCCTACGCCGCGGGCTTCCAACTAGATCTCGTAAACGCTTTGCGTCTTCACGATTGCGTAGTCGTCGGGGAACGTGTGAAATGCCTGGACAACCAGGCTGCGGTTCCGCGATTCGACATTGATATAGCTCAACGCGCCGAGCGCCATCCGGCCGCTCGAATCGAAACGATGCAAAAGACCGTTGCGGATGCCGTCGAGGTGGAGTTCCTGTTGATACGTCCAGAACACTTCAGGCGCGACGGGCTCCAATTGAAACTGCGTCCGATAGCGCACGCCGTCGAGTGCCATGTGATCGTGCCGCTCACCGCGGAGCTTGTACGACATCAAGCGTCGCTTGAGCGGCAGCGGATGCGAAGCACTGGCCGCGACTTCGGTGAGCGTCATTCCCTGATAGCGCCACTCGATCAGATGGCCGGCGCTGGTGATCTTGGCCGTGACTTCGTAGTCGCCGCGTTTGATCGTGCGGCTGGCAAAGACATCGAACAATTCCGGATGGAGCGACCGCCCATAAAGCTGAAAACACAACTCGGCAACTTTGGGGCGGACTGAGAGCACGGCGAAATCCTGCAGTATTATCGTGACGCTCTCGCCGGCGAGTAACTCGCCAACGCAGCGTGAAGTGATGAAGCGAACGTCTGCATTATAAGTCGCGCCGCGCCGGACACAAAGACCGGTTCCGGAAAGAACGTATTTTGTAAATATTTCACGCGCGATTTCTCTTGACAAAGCGGAATCATTTGCAGGTCTCGATGTTAATAACGCTAGCGGCTCGTTGGTTTTGAGTAGCAGGAGTTGCGATCAGATTTTGATTATTAGTGACAAGTAAATTAAGATGACGATCACTTTTCAAGGGCAAGGCTGGTGCGCCTCTAGTTGAAATAGAAGACTGCAATTTCATGGTCTATGGTCAATTATCCATTACCACTCATGCTTGCCGACCATGTCGCCATCGTCAGCGGCGCGAGCAACGGGATCGACGGATGGGCAGGCCCGAAGATATCGCGCGCGGCGTCGTGTTCCTCAGCGATCCGGCGAGCGAATACATGACTGGGGCGAATTTGCTCATTGACGGAGGCAACACGCTTCCATGGTGGGCGCGGAGCGGGATGGCCGTGCCGTCGTAGGCCAGGCTCCGCCGGGATGGGAAAAATGATGCAAGGAAATACAAGCTCACAGACCAGCCGGCTTGGTCTGCAAAGCGGATTTGTGTTGGCTATTCTGTTCTTTGTGCGGCGGAGACGCACCTACGACAGCGTTGTCAGGCCGGAATGCCTGACGTACGATAGAGGGTACTCTTCGCTCGTTCGTCTTCATCACGATTCTGCTTCATGAGTTATCTCGTCCCTTGTCTGAAATGCGGAACGCAACTGCCCGTCGAGTTGGGCATGTCCGGCGAGACGCTGCGCTGCGCCTGCGGCAGTCCCGTCGAAGTTCCGACGCTCCGCGTGCTGCGTGATATGCCGCGGACCGATGTCGAGGACGAAGGGCCTGGCTGGACTTGGCGGCATGGGGTGCTTGTACTGGGTGCGATGATCGCCGCTGTTGGCCTGTCGATGGGAATTTATCTGCTGCGCCAACAGCATCTGATGCAGCCCGAAAAGGAATGGGACGATTGGGAGAATCGTTCCTCAGCGAACCAAGCTTGGAAAATGTGGTTTTATTTCCAACAGGATGGAATATCCGGCGGCATGCGTCCAAAGCCGAAAGAACTTCTTGACGAGCAGTACAAATTTTTTAGCAAGTTGTATGCAAACCAAAAACTGCTCGAAAAGCTAAGTGAATGGATCTATCTCGCCTGGGCAGTTGGGGCGTTCGGGCTATTGATGATGGCCTCGACTTTTTTCTTTCCCGCACGCACGAAGATCGGCTTGCCGGGGTTAAAGAGCGTCGAGATGACGCCGACAAAGAAATAAATTCGCAAGTAATTCCTACGACCAGACATTCGCTGGAACTTTCCTGTCGTGTTTCCGCCGTACTTTGCCGCGAAACGACAAAGCACTGCTGCTGCAATCGCTACAACTGGACTCGGAATCTTCTTCTACCGCTGCCGTCGTTTGACCCGACGGAAACGGCGACCTAGAGTTTGCTGGAAGTGCCCCGTGCGGAGCGAGTGTCTTCCGAGTGAAACACCTTTGCCTCAAAGTGAGTCGGACCATGAACAGCCTCGAACTGAACACCTCCGAAGGCGACGTCGCCACCCTGCCGGCCAACGAATCCGTCGGCTTGTGGATCGGCGGGACGCCGGAGCCGCTAGTTGATCGCCGCAGTTACTCGGGCAACGTCCCCGGGGTGGAACGCCGCCAATTCAGCAACAGCTACGAAGGCCTCTCGCCCGCCGCGGTGGAATTGGCTCAAACAATCGACCGCTACAAGATGAGCAACCGCCGCCGGTTCATCACCTACGAAGAGATCTTGGAAGTGATCACGAGCTTGGGATATTCCAAGTAAGTAGTCGTCCCTGAACTACTCTCGACATTCCGTATTCCGCGGGCTTTTCTTGTCCGTTCGTGTGGTTACAATTTGCCGGGTATTGGCACGGACGACCTTCTTTTCTGGCAATTTATGCAACCATCCCCCCGGGTCCCGCAGC
>JBGSSS010000053.1:0-13222 GCA_041736895.1 Pirellulales bacterium | reverse complement strand
CGGCCAAGCCCGCGCCGAGCACCCCGCCGCGTCGTTGCGGACCCTGCCCCGCGTCGCGGCCGGTTGTGATGTTGACATAGAACCCGCGGCGATAGCGTTCCATCGCGCGGATATTGCCCAGGAGCGTCCGCTCCGACAGCGTGAGCCGTTCGAGGACTTGCGACTTCACACCCCCGCGCAAGAGCGGCTGGATAAAGCTGAAGTCCAAGAGCGTCGTCGCGGCACTGGTGTTCGTGCCCGAGAATTGCCAGACGAGCGAGTTGGCGACGTTGACCATCAACTGGCCGCCGCTGGCAAAGAGTTTGTTCGCTTGAAACCCGGTGTCGCTGGTCAAGAGACTCGACGATTGCCCGCCGCTGCCGGCGCGGCGATTGCCGTCCGCGGTAAAGAACGTGTCGTTGCCGGCAAAATATTGGACATCGAATCGGAACCGCTCGAACGTCACATCCAACGCCGAAAGATACAAGTCCTCGAGCTCGCGCTGATACTCGCGCGAGTGCAACAACCCCAACCGCACCGATTGGTTCAGATCCAACAGAATCTCGCCGCGGTCATTCCGCGCCAGGTAATGCGTCCATTCCGGATTCTCCACGACCGAAATATCGCCGTTCAAATGCCAGCACGGATACCCTTCCATCCCATCGACGTAGTGCATCAGCTTGTGCGACGTCGGATCGTCGGGCGGGAGCGGCTCGTTGTCCGGATCAAAGCCGTCGTACATCCGCGAATGCGGATTGACGTTGATCGTGTAGTCCTTGAGCTCCCAGCGCGGGTCATGCGCTTTCTCGGCCACGGCCGAGTAGACTTCGGCGTCCGCCTGTTCGCGATACATGGCGCGGGTGCAACCGCAAACGAACAGCAGCAGCCCAAGCGCGCATGTCCTAAGCAACACGGAGACGCGTGGCGAATCCGAGCGAACGGCACTCAGTGGCGGAGCAGACCGTGGCATGAACGGGGGGACATAGGAACGCGATCCGACAACCCGTGCTTCCGCGCTGGCCCCCCGACCGCGCGGCACACGACCCTCTCATTTTCGGCCAAACGCATCAACGGACTTTAACGATTGCGCGAACTGGAACGATTGCGCCGGCCGCTAGCATTTGCCGTTACGCTGCTAGCTGCTCCCCGTGCCATGGCATTTCGAGGTGCAATAGTCGTCGATTTCTGCTCGAAAGCGCGAAAAACAACTGCCAAGCCCAAGTTTCTGGAATAAAAGTCCCAACCCGCAGGTGTTTCCTTGACTCCCCCTTTTGCCCGATTTATCATCAATTTGTTGGTATAATTTGGGGATTTCTCTCCAATCGCCAAGCTATTCTTGAGCTGACAAACGACTCCGGTTCGGGACTCCTCGTTTGCTCAAACCTTCGTCCGACTCTTCCCCGCACTGCCCGTTTCCGTCGAGAAGTTCCCCGCATGGACATGCTTCCAGTAATCTTGATCGGGCTTGTGCTGCTGCTGGGGTTAGTAGCGATGGGGTTGAGTTACAAGACCTGGCCCATCTACACGATGATCTTGTTGTTCTTCAACTTGGTCGCGGCCGGCGGGTTTGTGTATCTCGGAGCGCGGACATTGAAGACGTACAACGTCTGGCGCACGGAACAAATTGCTTGGCAAAAAACCGTCAACACGCTGGCCGAAGAAGTCAAAGGTCGAGAGGAAGGGACCGGCGAAGGGGACGACGCTCTGAGTCTAGCCGATCTGCAAACGCGCTTGGCCCGCGCCCAAGAGTATCGCGGCAATATCTGGGCTCTGATTGATGCCGATTCGCGCCGGGATGTTCTGAAGAATCAAGCGCCGCTCGTGGCAAACATCAGTTCGATGGGCAACGACGTCAAGGCCGTGGTCGCGTGGAAAATGCCCTTCCCGCCCAAGTTTCTGGAACTGGCCGCGGGGAAGAAAGTCTATCTCTTTGGCGATCCCCTAGCCGATCCGCCGGGGAAGGATTATCTGGGTCATTACAGCATCGACGCCATCGAAGGCAAGGATATCAAGCTGACGCGGGTCGATCAATTGATGGAGGGCGAAAACGTGACGGTGAACAATCGTCCGGTGCTGATCTACGAAACGTTTCCGAACGACGATTATCGGGCCTTTGCCGGGATGACGCTGCCGCAACTGAAGAAAATCCTGCCGGACGTCCCGGATGAGACGCTGCAAGAATATGTCAAACACGGCAAGCCCGTGACCGCCGCCGAGGAGCAAGCCCTGCTCGATCAACAAGCGATCGACGACGAGGCCAAGACCCAAGTGGCGACGCTCAACAAAGGCCGCGTCTGGTATCGTGTCCGCGTCAAGGAACTGCTGCCGATCAGCGAAGTCTCGGGCAAAGTCGCTGCCGCGCCGCCGGAGCCGATGCCGGGTGAAGACAACCCGATGCCGATGGACGAAGAACCCGCGGCAGCCCTGCCGACAACGTTTGGCATCGGCACGAAAATCGTGCTCGACCCCGACACGGCCAAGCAGTTGGTCGCGGCGGGCAAGGTCGTCTATGACGGCGACAACTACCGCGTCTACATGCGGCCGCTGCGGGACTATCCGAACGAATACAATCGCATCCGCCAGAATGTTAGCACGATCCGCGCGGCGATTGCCGAAGTCGAACGGCTGGAAAAACTCAACGCCCAAACCATTGCCTCGACCGAAGCAACGATCAAACAACACGAAGCCCGCACGGCGCTGGTCAACGAAGATTTGGGCAATCTGAAAAAAGAAACAACCGCGTTGACCGCCTACGATGCGCAAATTCGTCAGCGGACCGCGGCGCTGCGGGCCGAAGAAGCGGCCCTGCTCAAGAACATCGCCCAAACGGCCGCGGCGATCACGCAATTCCAAATGGAAGCTTTGCGCAAGGTCAATTCACGCATCTCGGCTCAAGACCAAGCCGCCGCAGTGCCGTAAGCATTTAGCCCCCCGTCAATGACGGGGGGGGAACGCGTGTGGAGCGATATCCAGCCGACAATTTCTAAAAAGCAATGTCAGACCCAACTCCAAGCCATCACCCGCGCGACGTCTTGCTCCCCGGTCATTGACCGGGGGCTAATGAATTATTGTCGCGGCACTCTTCTAACTTCTCATGCCCGACGATCTGCATCTCCATCCGCTGCATGAGCGGCTTGTCGAATTGGAAACGGCGTTCGCGTTTCAACAAAAGCAGGTCGAAGACCTGCACACCGGCATGCTCGCCCAGTCGCGCAGCTTGCAACAGCTCGAAAAGCAGGTCCGTGCGCTGCAAGAAATGCTCAATGCGCGTCAGAGTGCGAGCGAATACAAAGTAAAAACAGCCACGGATGCTGAGGAAGACATGAGCGAATGAAAAAAGACAGGAGTCGTCTGACTCCTGTCTTCTAACTTCTAGTGCATTGTCACAGCTAAAGTTTCAGGTGGGTGCCACTGGCTTCGCCAGTGCGATTTCACGCAAAACATCGAACGCAAAAAGCACTGGCAGAGCCAGTGGCACCCGAATTCTTCGTCGTGACAAAGCATTAGATTCTCTTGTTACCGCCGCGCCACCGCATCGACCAAATGCGGCATCCAGAGCGCCTTATCCACCAGCTCGAGCAGCACTTGCGGATCGAACGGTTTGCGGAGGTAATACGTCCCGCCGGCTTCGTGCGCGCGGCGAATGATGTCGGGGATCTGTGCGCCCGACAGGAAAATGACCGGCACTTGGCCCATGCCCATGTCGCGCTTGATCGTTTCGCAAAGCCGCAAGCCGCTCTGGCCGGCGATGTTGATGTCGCTGATAATCAGGTCCGGCGTGTTGTCGCGGACGCTGTCGATCGCGCCATCGTAATCGTGGCAGCACATGCTGTTGTAGCCGGCCGTGGTCAGAACCCGGGCCAGCGACGCGACGATATCCGGGTCGTCGTCGATGACGAGGACCATCGGTTTTTCCGCGCTCAGGTATTCGGTGATCTTACGCCCGTGTGGGGGTACATGCATCCGCATAATGACAGACTCGCAGGGAACGGGAACTCCTTTTCCCCAGCGATGGCGGAACCAACGTCCATGATTCTTGGTTCCCCGGCCAGTTCGCCGCACGCTGCGACAAATCGGCCGTCGATCGGGCAAGCCCTTTCCATGTTGCGGGCACGCCGTCTCGGTAGTGATCTACTTCAATACCATCATCGTCGCGCGGCCCGCTGCTGCTGCAAGAAGTTCCATTGCGCCGGCGCATCCGACACGCGCGTCAATTATGGCAGAATCAGCAAAAGACGAAATGCGGAAACACGGAGAAGCGGAGGAAATTCAGAGCTAAATTCGCCTGAAATAAAGAGACAAGAACACCAATCAACCTCGACAGCACCAACCCAAGCCTACTGATGGTAAGCCCATCGGCAGGAGAAACGCCCTATAAAAGTTTGACGCGGAACGATTTGGAGTTCAAAGTCGCGAAGTTTGTTTCGCTCGAAGCATGGCTTCGAGCTACATAAAGACTTGCGACACGCTCCGCCGCATTCGATAATCGCGGCATGGAACAGACGCCCGAGATCGAGACCGAATCCCTGCCCGAGCCGCCGCCGCGGCCGGAGTCGATCTTTCGTTTTCGTCGGGCGGTGCTCCGCGGGCTGGCCGTGCTATTGCCGCCGGTGCTGACGATTGTGATCCTGGCGTGGGCGATTGGCACCGTGCGCCAGTATGTGCTGACGCCCGTCGAAGACGGCGTGCGCGAGTTGCTCGTCTGGCAGATGGCCGATATCCGCGTCGAGCCGGTCGGCGAAGAGACATTCAATGCCAAAGTCCAATTCGACGGCCAAACGTACCAGCGGCTCGCCCCCTCGGGCGAGTACATTCCGCTGGAGATCAGCGAGTGGCTGCGGGCCAACGCTCCCGACGCGGGCCCCTTCGGCAACGGCAATGATGCCTACCGCGCCTTTATCAACGCGCGGTACCTGCAAGCCAAGTGGGTCGTGCCGATCTTCAGCGTCTTCTTTCTGCTCTTCCTCTACATCCTCGGCAAGCTCCTCGCCGCGGGCATCTGGGACATCTTTGAGCGCGGGCTGCTGCGCCTGCCGATTGTCCGCTCGGTCTATAGCTCGGTGCGCAAGGTCACGAACTTTCTCTTCACCGAAAACCAGCAGCACTACAAGCGCGTCGTCGCCGTCGAATACCCGCGCAAAGGAATCTGGTCGATCGGCCTGGTGACCAGCGACGGCGTCTCGCTCGTCAACCAAGCCGCCCGCGAACCAACGGTTACGGTGCTGCTCCCCGGTTCACCCACGCCGGTCACCGGCTATTGCGTCATGGTGCCAACGCGCGAGACGCACGATCTCCGCATGACGATCGACCAGGCGCTGCAGTTTTATATCAGTTGCGGCGTCTCGGTCCCGCCGCATCAGATGCGAATCACGTAGGTGCGGCTGTGCCGCACAAAGAGCAGACTCTTTTCGCAGCGTGAACGATGCGGACGAACCATCGCTTCGATTTCGCTAGCTGTCTGCGGAAATCTTTGTTGTTAGGAAGTTTTCACTCTGCCCGGCACAGCCGGGCCTACAAATCCGCATCAGATGCGGATCAGTGGCTCGTGACCGTGATCACGAGCGAGTTGCGCTTCGTAGCTCGAAGCTGTGCTTCGAGCGAGTTGCGATTGGAGAAAAGATTCGTGCTTAAGGTTTAAAAGTCTACTTGTCGGAGTTTTCTTTTTTAGAGCGAAGCTTAAGCCAGAGCGTGTAATGCCGGCGATTCTTATCAACGATAGGTAGAATGCCGGCACCATCCGCAAAGAAATGATAGCCTAGGTGCGCAAACTTATTCACGATGAACTCGTATTCTGCGTCATGGAATATCGATGGCAACGTCACTGTGATTCCTTCAGGGCTCTCAGCTGCGGTACCTTCGCGATTTTGCTTACGCAGAAAGAATTTCAGAGCATGCCTGGAATCCCCGGAGATGAAACCCGAAGTAAAAACACCTTCGTTTTTATCATCACGAACTTCAACTTCAAACCCACGAATCGGCTCTTCGTTGGCAATCAACGTGAAAAGCAGCCCCTCGTTGAACCGCTCGTGCTTGCATGACACACCGTAAGGCGGCATTTCACGGCGAACTTTATTGTATTCGCTAAGTTCATATCCATCGCGAACTATGAAAAAACAAAAGCCCACAAGCAGAAAGAGTAGCAACAGCGTTCGTAATCCAAATTGAAATCGCATAGCAATTACTTCAGCATCACCAACTCCGGCCCGACATGCCGCGTGACAATGTTCCCGAACATCGTGTGGGCGTTCGCATCATAGATCGCGATCTCGGCGAACTGCCCGATCAGCCGTGGGTTGCCGTCGAACACGACGATGCGGTCGCAGACCGTGCGGCCCATGAGCTGGAGCTGATGCTGGTCGCCCTCGGCGTGGACATGATGCACGCCGGGGTCGTCGTGATCGTGTTCATTAGTAGCCCGCGGCGTAAGCAAGTGATTTAACACTCCCTCGCTAACGCTACGGGCTACAAAACTTTCCTCGCCGCCTTGATTCAGGATCGGCAGCAAGTTCTTATTCCCCGCGACCTGGCTCGCGCCGTGAGCGTGCCCGCCGTTTCCAAGATTGCCATTGCCGAGCCATTTCGCCGGCGTGGCGCCGTCGCGGATTGCCGTTTTGCTCGGGCCTTCGACGAGAATCTCGACCTTGCGGCCGAGGTACTTGTCCATTTCCTCTTCGCAGATTTGGTTCGTCAGGTCGAGCAGCAGCCGGTTGCGCTCGCTCTTGACCTCTTCCGAGATATCGTCGGGCAGAATCTCGGCCCCCTTCGTGCCGGGACGTTCGCTGTACTTGAAGATAAAGTTGTTCTTGAACCGGCATTCGCGGACCAGGTCCATCGACATCTGAAAATCGGCGTCGGTTTCTCCTGAAAATCCGACGATGAAGTCGCTCGTCACGGACGCGTCAGGGAGGACCTCCATCAGCCGCGCAAACATCTCGCGATACTCGCCGACGGTGTAGCCGCGCTTCATGCGCTTCAGCACAACGTCGCTGCCGCTTTGCGCCGGCACGTGCAAATAGTGCGAGCACTTCTTCAGATCGCGGAGCGCGAACAGCAAATCATCGGTCATGTCCTTCGGGTAGTTGGTCACGAACTTCAGCCGTTGCAGTCCATCGATCTCGTGCAACTGCGCGAGCAGATCGCTCAAACGCGTGATGCGGCCATCGCCGTGGCGAAATTTGTAGCTGTTGACCGTTTGGCCGAGGAGTGTGATTTCGCGGCAGCCTTCGGCGGCGAGTTTGCGCGCTTCGGCGACGATGTGCTGCGGATCGCGGCCTTGCTCCGGCCCCCGGACGGACGGGACGATGCAGTAGGTGCAAAACTTGTCGCAGCCGACTTGGATGCGGATGAAGGCCTGATAAGGCGTCGGCCGCATTTCGGGATCGCGGTCGGGATCGTAGCTTTCGAAGCTGCGCTCGATGTCGCCGCGCGAGCCATCCTTGCGGCCCATGCTGACTTCGAGTTGCGGTCCCTTCCCGTCGCGAATTTCGTTGATCAGGTGCGGGACCTGATGCAATTGCCCCGGTCCAACGATCAGGTCGACATAGGGCGCGCGTTCCCAGATAAGGCGCTGGTCTTTCTGGGCCATGCAACCGATAACGCCGATGATTTTTTCGGGATTGGCACGCTTCGTTTTCTTCAAGCGGCCGAGCGCGGAGTAGATCTTGTCCTCAGCATGTTGGCGGACACTGCACGTGTTGAACAGAATCGTGTCGGCATTGGCCGGCGTGTTCGTGAGTTGGTAGCCTTGCTTGCGCAGCGCCGCGACGACGAGCTCGCTGTCGAGCACGTTCATCTGACAGCCGACGGTTTCGATATACAAATAGCGGGTCATGTTCAAATACAAAAAGAATGGGACACTGATTTGACTGATGGAACTGTTTTACACTGATCTGCAAAGATGAAATGATGATTAAATTCAAAGCCCAGGGGTTCACCCCCTGGGAGCATTCGCCGCGCTCTCAAAAGGTGAGTGTCGCGTTAGGCTGCCGGTTTCGCCGCTTGCTCCTTGGCGATGTCGGCTTCGAGTTCCGCCAGTAGCGTCGCGCGGCGGGCAGCGATCAGCTTGAGCAAGCCCCCGACGGCCATGTACGCGGCCGCGACATAAATCAGGACATCGGCAGTCATCCATCCGGTCATCGTGGCCCTCGGCAGTCCTTTGCGGGGTTGGCATCGTGCTTCGCGTGCACTGGCCGAGCCAGTGGCACTAGAACACCAGCCCTGGACTTTTTCAGGGCGAATGCAATTATAAACCAACGGCGGAGTTCAAAAAATGGGAGTTTTTGCCGGAAAACGCGCGATTTTCCGGAATTGCTGTAAGAAGTTCCCGCTTCGACGGTAGATCGTTGCAGTCCGTGCTTGCATCTTTCCCGCATTTGCTTCAAGAGTTGCGTCCATGTCCACGACCACGGTCACCTACGAAGGCAAACTCCACTCGACCGGACGCTTCGAGGGCAACGGCGTGATCGTGCCGTTCGACGTGGCCGTCGAAAAAGGTGGCACCGGACTCGCGCCGACACCGACCGATTATCTCAGCGCGGCGCTCGGCGGATGTTTGCTCGCCACGCTGGGCATGCTCGCCGCCCGGCGCGAGTGGGACATCGCCGGCACGACCGTGACGGTCGAAAAAGAATACGCCGAAACCAAGCCGCTACGGATCAAGCGTCTGGCGACGACGATCCGCGTCCCGAACGGCGCGCGGTTCACGCCCGAGCAGCGCACGATCCTGGAACGCGCGCCGCAGCATTGTACGGTGCATCACAGTTTGCATCCCGACATCGATGCGCCGATTTTGTTTGATTGGGCAGAGTGAGAATACGGATTGAACAGAAGGCAGCAAAGGAAGCAAAGAAATACCAAGACACCGCAGAGATTTCCTCTCATCACTTATCTCTTCCAAAATTTTCCAACCTTCACTCGGAGAATCGTTATGTTGAGTAGTTCGTCTTTCAAAATCTTGACGTTCCTTTTGCTGAGCCTGCTAAGCCTCAACCTTCGCGCCGCTGACCCCGTGCAGTGGCCGCAATTTCGCGGGCCGAATGCCGCGGGAACAAGCGACGCGAAAACGGTTCCGACCGAAGTCGCGCCGGACAAGAACGTGCTCTGGAAAGTTGCCTTGCCCGCTGGAGCGTCGTCGCCGGCGATTTGGGGGAACGAGATTTATCTCACCGCGTTCGATCAGGGCAAGCTTTGGACGCTGTGCCTGAATCGCGCCGATGGCAAAGAACTATGGCGGCGCGAAGCGCCGGCCGCGAAGATCGAAGACTTTCATCACACCGAAGGTAGCCCCGCCGCCTCGACGCCGGCGCTCACCGCGGATCGCGTCGTCAGTTACTTCGGCTCGTGCGGGTTGTTCTGCTACGATCATGCGGGCAACTTGCAATGGAAGGTCGACTTCCCAAAGGCTGAAACGATTGCGAAGTTCGGCAGCGGGACTTCGCCGATTATCGCCGATGGCGTGATCTACTTGGCGCGCGATGTCGTGCAGAATCCGGAAGTGCTGGCAGTCGAACTCGCGTCGGGCAAGATCCTCTGGCGCAAGCCGCGCCCCCATTCGCCGAGCGCGTACTCGACACCGATGCTGTGGAAACACGCCGCCGGCACCGATCTCGTCGTAACGGGCGTCGGCCGGATGAACGGGTACGATCCGGCGTCGGGCGACGAACGCTGGGTGGTCAACATCGGCCCCGCGACATCGTGCACGACGCCGGTCGCGACGACGGAGTTGCTGTTCTTTGCCGGTTGGTCGCCAGGGAGCGCCGGCGACCCGAGCAGTGCGTTTCCGAAGTTCGATGACTTGCTGACGCAGATGGACAAGGACAAAGACGGCCAACTGAGCCGCGAAGAAGTCGCACCGAGTCCGCTCGGGAATTTCTTTGATAACAACGATGCCAACGGCAATGGGTTCATCGAGCGTGCGGAATGGGACCAACTGATCAAGTTCACCGCCGCCGGCAAGAACATCGCGATGGCCGTGAAGCCCGGCGGAAAAGGCAACATCACCGAGTCGCACGTGGTGTGGACACAGAGCAAAAATCTGCCTTATGTACCCTCGCCGGTGCTGGTCAACGGCAAGCTGCTGATCGTCAAGGATGACGGCATCGCCACGGCGTTCGAACCAGCCTCGGGCAAGATCGTGCTCAAGAGCGAACGGATCGGCGCGTCGGGGAATTACTACGCCTCGCCGATCGCGATCGGCGACGTGGTCTACATGGCGTCGCTCGAAGGCGTCGTCAGCACGGTGCGCGTCGGAGAAAAGTTTGAATTGCTCCACCGCGGCACGTTCGGCGAACGAATCTGGGGCACGCCGGCCGTGGCCGACGGCAAGCTGTACCTCCGCACGGCGTCGGCGCTCTATGCGTTCGGCACTGAAGCCAAGTAGTTGGCATTCGCCGCAGATAGTACAATTTCAGTGGAAATGCCGGAGAGAATACGGCCCACAGATGTACACAGATAAATGCAAAGGCAGAAGAGATTCTTTTGAACTTATTTTCATTCAAGGATCTCATCTGTGTTTATCTGTGTGAATCTGTGGGCCGCATTTGCATTTTGAGTTCTCGGTGCCTCTCCGAATTCTTCTCCGTATCTCCGTGTTTCTGTCTTTGCATTTTTGAATACTATTAACGGCAATTTTCATGGCAACGTTGACTCCGGCGGATTTGTTGGCGCAGTTGAAGTGGCGGTACGCGGTCAAGGCGTTTGATCCCGAGCGCAAGATTCCGGCCGACGTTTGGGCCGCGCTCGAAGAGTCGCTGGTCCTCACGCCGTCGTCGTTCGGCTTGCAGCCGTGGCGGTTCGTTGTCATCACGAACCAGGCGATCAAGGATCAACTTCCGGCCATGAGCTGGAACCAGGCGCAAGTCCGCGACGCCAGCCACGTCGTCGTCTTCGCCGCGCGCGTCAATCCCGACGGCAGTGACATCGACCGGCTCATGCAGCGTACGGCCGAAGTCCGCGGCGTCGAACTCGAAGCCCTCGCCGGCTACCGCAAGATGGTGCAAAGCACGCTGCAACTCCCGCCGGAGAATTTTAATTTGAACCACTGGGCCGCGCTGCAAGTCTACATCGCCCTGGGCCAGTTCATGGGGAGCGCGGCGATGCTCGGCATCGACACATGTCCGATGGAAGGAATTCTGCCGGCGAAGTACGACGAACTATTGAACCTCACCGCCGAAGGCTATCGCACGGTCGTCGTCGCCACGGCCGGCTACCGCCGCAGCGGGGACAAGTATTCGGTCGCGCAGAAAGTGCGCTACCCGATTCATGATGTGATCAAGCGGGTGTAGCAATTTGGAATCTCGCGGCATCCGCCGCGCCGCTTAGCCGGAGCGTCCACGCCCGGCATTTTTTGTAGCCCGTTGCGTTAGCGAGGGCGACAAAATTGCGAATACAAAACACGGGGGAACGGAGAAAATTCAGAGCGGCACCGAGAAGAGTGATGAGCCGCAGCATCCACATCCACCCTCAAAGATTCTCCGTAAACGGCACACTCACCGGCGGATAGGCGGGAGCGGGGTCGCCGAGTTGGACTTTTGGGAACGGGTTCTCGTAGACCGGAATATCCTCGGGCTGGATGATGACGAGTTTGCCGTCTTTCATGCTCGAGATGGGGACGTTCATGGCCTTGTGGAGCCAGAGGACACGCTGAACAGTATGTTCCAAGTCCGCAGGAGCGGGCTTTTTGAATGAAATTGAATTATTCATGATCCGCAACCTTTTCTTGAAAACGGTTCCATAGCTCGGGACGATAAATACTTGTTGTCTCCGAGAAACAGCCTTCACCAATCAAGGGATAAGGAAATTGTGCTTCGGAATTATCGTACACATACCAATTATTCGCTAATGGACGGTAAATTGTCCAGAAATTCTTATGCGATTTTAAAAATCGGCGTTGAATTTCGTTCAACGGGATATCGTGACCTCCGAGCTTTACTCGCTGTTGAACCCGTTGTTGACTAAGGTCTTGCATCGCTAAAGTCACATAAACCAACTGGATTTCGTATCCTTGGGCACTAAAGCTTTGCAATTTGCTGGCTAAAGTTCTTCCAGACAGTGTACTTTCCACGCCAAACGAAAAATTTAGATCCACCAAGGCATTCATTCGTTCAAGCAGAATTCGACCTGCTTCATACGCAGCTATTCGAGTGCCGCGAGAAAGTCCTCGAGCAATCGAATCCGCGTTAAGAAATTCGCTAATCTTCGGATTGTCCTTTAGCAGCAAGGGGGTCAACGTGGATTTCCCCGCGCCGTTCGGTCCGCCAATCACAAGAATCGTCGGTGATTCTGCCATATCATCCTCGGATCAATGAATAATCCCAATTGCTTCTCGGCATTACAATTATGACCGCGCAACAAAAAAGCCGCAAGCAAATGCTTGCGGCTCACTTGACAGGGGGACACGAAAACCGGTTGGCTAACGCCAACCGCTCGCGTGTGTTGATTGCCTGGCTTACACCTCGATCAGCAACCGCGTCGGGTCTTCGATCCCTTCTTTGATTCTTCGCAGGAACGTCACCGCTTCGCGGCCGTCGACGATCCGGTGATCGTAGGTCAGCGCGACGTACATCATCGGGCGGATGACAACCTGATTGTTCAAGGCGATCGGGCGTTGTTGGATTGCGTGCAGGCCGAGGATCGCGCTTTGCGGCGGGTTGAGGATCGGCGTGCTGAGGAGCGAACCGTAGACGCCGCCGTTGCTGATTGTGAAGGTGCCGCCTTGGAGTTCGTCGAGCTTGATCTTGTTCTCGGCCGCGCGTTTGCCGAAGTCGCCGATCGTTTTTTCGATCTGCGCGAAGCTCATCAACTCGGCGTTGCGGAGAACCGGCACGACCAGACCCTTGCCGCCGCCCACCGCGATGCCGATGTCGTAGTAGCTCTTGTAGACGATTTGCGGTTCGCGGATTTCGGCGTTGACGACGGGAAATTGCTTGAGCGCATCGACCGCCGCCTTGACGAAGAACGACATGAAGCCGAGCTTCACGCCGTAACGTTCCAGGTACGCATCCTTGTGCTTGTTGCGGAGCGCCATGACGTCGGTCATGTCGATCTCGTTGAACGTCGTGAGCATCGCCGCGGTCGTTTGCGCTTCGACCAGGCGCTGGGCGATGCGCTGGCGGATCGGCGTCATCGTTTCGATCCGCTCGTCGCGGTTCCCGCGGAGCGCGGCGGGCAGTTGCGCATCGACCCGCGTCAAGCCGTTGCCGGTTGATTTGGCCGGTGTCTTGGGCCCGCCTTCGGCCGCGCGTTG
>JBGSSS010000048.1:0-18313 GCA_041736895.1 Pirellulales bacterium | reverse complement strand
TGATCAGCGATTCGATCGTCGCGCGGTTGCACGCGCTCGAATCGACGCGTTCGCAGAAATCGAACAAGTCGCGGAACGGGCCGCGTTTGGCGCGCTCGGCGACGAGCGCCTCGGCCGCCTGGCCGCCGCAGCCCTTGATCGCGCTGAGACCAAACGTAATCACCGCACCCTTCGGGTCGTTGGGATCTTGACGCACGCCAAAGATGACGTCGCTCGAGTTGACATCCGGCGGCAAGACGGTGACGCCCATCCGGCGGCAGTCTTCGAGATGCTCGACCAGCGCATCCTTGCTCTTAAAATTGCGGCCGCTGATGTCGCCGCAGAGGAGCGCGGCCATGAACTCGACCGAGTAGTGCTGCTTGAGGTACGCCGTCTGATACGCGATGAGCGCATAGGCCGTGCTGTGCGACTTATTAAAACCGTAGCCGGCGAACTTGATGATCATGTTCCAGAAGTCTTCGGCGTCAGATTTTTTTAAACCCTTCTTCGCTGTCCCTTCCATGAACTTCTCAAAGTTCTTCTGAATCAGTTCTTCTTTCTTCTTGCTGATCGCCTTGATGCACGAGTACGCTTCGGCGAGCGGGATGTCGCCGAGCTCGTTGAGGATTCGCATGACCTGTTCCTGATAGACCATCACGCCGTTGGTCTCGCTCAGGATTTTTTCGCACACGGGGTGGATGTACTCCGCCTTCTTCCGGCCGTGCTTGACGTTGACGTACTCGTCAACCATTCCCCCCTCGAGCGGACCCGGGCGATAGAGCGCATTCGTCGCGATGATGTCGCGGAAGTGGCTCGGCTTCATGCGCTGCAGCAGATCGCGAATGCCGCCGCTTTCCAACTGGAAGACGCCCTTGGTCTCGCCGCGGCAGAGCAAGTCGTACGTCGGCTTGTCATCAAGCGGAAACTTTTGCGGGTCGATGCGCGTGCCGGTCGTCTGCTCGATCAACTCGACCGCGCGGCTGAGCACGGTCAAGTTTTTTAAGCCCAGGAAGTCCATCTTCAAGAGGCCGGCCTTCTCGACGTCGCCCATCGACCACTGCGTGATGACGTCTTCCTTGTCCTTCACGCGGCAGAGCGGCAGGTATTCGATCAGCGGCTGATCCGCGATCACGACGGCCGCGGCATGCGTGCCGACATTCCGCGCGAGGCCCTCGATCCTCATCGCCAAATCGAGCAGTTCGCGCGTCTGCGGGTTATTGTCGTAAGCCGCCTTCAGGTCCGGACTCTTGGCGATTGCGTCTTCGAGTTCGATGCCCAATTCATCCGGCACCGCCGCGACGATTTTATCGACCTCGGGTATCGGCAAGCCCATCGCGCGGCCGACGTCGCGAATCGCGGCGCGGGCGGCGAGCGTGCCAAAGGTGCCGATCTGCGCGACGTTCTCGTGGCCGTATTTTTTCTTGACGTAATCGATGACCAACCCGCGGCGATCCTTGCAAAAGTCGATATCGATATCGGGTGCTTCCTTGCGATTCAAGTCGAGGAACCGCTCGAAGAGCAAATCGAACTCCAACGGACAGACGTGGCTCATGTACGTCGAAAACGCGACGATCGCGCCGACGCCGCTGCCGCGCGCCGTCGTGGGGATCCCTTGCTCCTTCGCAAAATTGACAAAGTCCCACACGATCAAAAAGTAGTTCGGAAACCCGAGCGTGTTGATGACGTGCAACTCGCGATTGATGCGGTCGTGAACTTCTTGGCTCAGCTCGTGCGCGGGGTTCATGTGGTCTTCGCCCGGCGCGACGCCGGTGGCCCAGCGCTTGCCGAGATCCGCGTACCGCTCGCGGCAGCCCTTCAACACGAGCTCGTGCAGGAACTGCGCCGGCGTCCGTTCGTCGGGCAGCTTGTAAACCGGGAAGTGCCGCTTGCCCAGTTCGAGGTCGATCTGGACCGTGTCGGCGATCTCCTGCGAGCGCTTCACCGCATCTTCGTAGCCGGGAAAATGGGCGTACATTTCCGCCGGCGGCCGCAGATAAAACTCGCTGCCGTCCATCTTCATCCGATTCGTGTCGGTGCGGAACTTGCCCGTGTTGATGCAAAGCATGATGTCCTGCGCCTCGGCATCTTCGCGATCGACGTAGTGCGCGTCGCTCGTCGCGACCAGCGGCAGGCCCATCTTCTTGGCCACTTCGACGGCGCCTTCCATTTGAAAGCGCTGGATGTCGATGCCGTTGTTTTGAATCTCGATGAAGTAACGCTCGCCAAACGTCTTCTGAAACCACGCGGCAACTTCGGCCGCCTGATCAAGGTGTTTTTTATCCGGGCCGCTGCCGCTGAGAATCAACCGGCTGAATTCGCTCGAGACGCAGCCGCTGAGGCAGATAATCCCTTCGCTGTGCGCGGCTAGCAGTTCCTTGTCGATGCGCGGCTTAAAATAAAACCCTTCGAGGTACGCCGCGCTCGCCATCTTGACCAGGTTCTTGAAGCCGGTCCGATTCTGCGCGAGGAGCGTCAGATGGTAGCTGTTTTCCTTGAGCGTCCCGCCGTCCTTCACGCGCCGATTGCCGGGCGCGATGTAGGCTTCGTACCCGATGATCGGGTTGATCCCCTCGTTTTTGCAGGTGGCGTAGAACTCAAGCGCGCCGTGCAAGTTGCCGTGATCGGTGATCGCCAGCGCGTTCATCCCATGCTGCTTCGCGCGCTTCACGAGCTTCGGAATCGGACTCGCGCCGTCGAGGAGCGAGTAATGCGTGTGGCAATGGAGGTGGACGAAGGGAGCGGCGGGGCTATCCATAGCGGCAGGGAGCGGGATTGGGGGTTGGGGATTTGGGATTGGGGAAAAGACTTCTCCAATACCCGTTTAGCGGCGACTCGAAGAGGAGCGTTTCACAAAGCCGCCGATGGTATCGGCGGGCATTCGCACGGGAGCAAACGCAGCAACACAGCAGCCGTCGCTACCTGTACAAGATACCATTTCCCGGCGGGAAGAAAATCTATTTCTGCGAGACACGCGCGAGGGCAAATTCGGCGGGGAATTTGCGTTTGACAATGCGTAAGATGTGGATTTACCAATCGCCGTCTTCGGCATAACGATCCCAATCAACGTCGCGCAATTTCTCCAGATCTGCGCGAACTAGACCAAACGATTCTTGATACCAGACAATCGTGAGCATCGACATATCTCTCAAGGCATCTCGCGCCGGCTGAAACGAACGAAAGACACCTGCGCATTCGATCTCCGGCAGCCACTCTGGGATGTGCATCATCTGCGGCGGATAATCTTTTTGCCGATCGAGGACATGCTGCATGTCGCCTGGCTCTTCGGCATAATCCCGGCGATCCGGCGCAACTAGACAAATCGGCTCAGGTAGTGATGACTTTTTACCCTTTCGGCCAAATACCCAATTCATGAATCCTCCGGCCTCCGGTTGTTGTCCACCAGACGGATTCTTGCTCGCTCGTTGGATCGCTTCGGCGATCAATTGATCATTGAGCCTCTTATTAGGCGTTCCTTCCAGCAGGCCAGCGTATGTCCGGGCCTGTGTGATCTTATCCAAGATGACAACACGCCCCGAGGTGAAACGGACCGAGAATTCATTGCCGCTACTTTCGATCATAATGGACCCTATTCATTTTCTTCATAAGGCTTATCGACAAACTTCGCGCCGTTGCACATCGGGCAAACATCGAGCAGCGCCACGTGCTTTCCATCTTGTAGTAACTCCTCACAGACCTGGCCGCGGCCTGCACATCTCGGACACGTCATGAAAAACTCGGCCAACTCGCCCGGGTCTTGGCGCGCCGCGCGGTGTACAGTCGGCGGCGGATTTCGTATTTGAGCTGGTCCGAGGGCATGACGAATCAATTGTGAAGTTGCGCAGAGTATGATTCACGACTCGATCGATTGATAGAAACCGGACCAGTCATCCGGTTCGCGAAATACTAGAGGGTAAGTAATCCGCGTTTGTTCAGGAGCGGAGCGATACCAATCCGTCCACTTCACTAGATAATCGGACGACGGACCTTTTCGCCAACCTGGATCATTTCGCGCAAGGTCTTTGTGCATGATCCACGGCGGCACCAACATGCCCGTCCCAGGTTCAGACTTCGTCAGGACCGGCGACGGACCTTCGCTCTCGTCATAGATCCGCGTGTAATCGCCGAACTCCGTACCTTTGAGGTCGTTTTCGATTACTCGCTTGGTCACCTCGAAATCAACAACATAGCAACAGACTTCCATCGTGCCAGAACCCATGCTGCCGCCATCGCAATTCCCTAAGCCTGTCCAGCCGAGCGTTTCGTTCATGCGATCTTCAAGCGCATGCCGCTTGTCCAAATCCTTCGTAGTGCCCATCCCTTCAACAGGATATTCGATCAGCAAGATCGTCTGATCTTCAGCATCGATCGGCTCATAACCTGCGGCTAGCGGTGCGGCAAGGACTCTCTCGATGTCAGCTTCTGCCGCGAGCTTCTTGTTTCGTTTGTGCTCGCGCGATTCGCCTTGTTCGCCGACGATCCCCCAGTGTTCGGTGAGCTTACTACCGGAGACCCAAGCTTCATGGTAATGCAGGACGCGTTTGATCCGCTTGTAGAGTTTCAGCATGAGTTGCCCCGTGAAATTTTCGATGATTCGTGCGTGCCACTGGCTCGGCCAGTGCTCTTCCTGAGAGGCTAACAAACTCGGAAATACCAAAAGACATTTTAATTCCAACTTTTGTCGTGACTCAATAACCAACTACATTGAGAATCTTTTCTCGCCCAAAAATTCCACTGGCCGAGCCAGTGGCACCGGAGAAATCACCGCCCCGGCCGATTCTTCGGCTCCGCCTCGCCCCAATACCCACCGATGATATGCGGGAACTTGCCCGGGGTGACGTGATAATGCGGGCCGCGGAATTCGTCCGTGTGGAGATTGTACTCGTTGAGCGCGTTGTCCTTCAGGTCTTTCGCGAGGACGCCCGCCGACTCGTACGGGCCGTAGACCGGAAAGCCGTCGAAGGCGAACCCGATCAGCGGCGAGTGCGCCGTGCCGTCGTCCGCCCAGGGCGTGTTCACGCAGACCGGGTACTTGTGGTAGTGGTAGTTGCTCCGCGGGCCGGGATGGCCGCAGCAACGATCCAACCGCCAGACCGCGTCGCCCTCGTCGATGTGATCGAACGGGTTGAAGAAGACGACACCGTTCACCGCGACGCCGATCGGGCCCATCGGCAGCCCTTTTTTGTTCTCCATCGTCATCGCGGCGGGCCGCTGCGGATTCGCCCGCGGTTCGAGCGGGATGTACCAGGTGTTGCGTTGCTCCTTGATCACGTTCGGATTGCCGTCGAGGAATTTCTCGCGATCGGGAAACACGGCGACCGGATGATTGGGCAGGTTCTTGGACTTCATCACGAGATGTTTGTCGGTGAACGTGATGACGACCGCATCCTCGACGAAGAAGTCGCGTTCGACCTTCTTCCCTTCGATGTCGTAATACCCCGCACGTAGCCACGCCGACGTGTTGCCGACGAACGGCGCTTCGAGCCGATCGGTCAGGTAATACAGCCGTTCCACATTGGTGTGGTCGAACTGCTTCGGCGGTTCCGCTGCCGCACCGCGCGGGTCGTAGTACCAAAGCCCGCCAAGTTTGACGAGGTCTTTCAGCGCGGGAGTCGGATAATTGGTTCTTTGGTCGGGTTGCGGCGAGGTGTAAATGTCCGGGATCGCGACCGGCGCGATGTCGACCGATGCGAGCCAGAACTCGGCGTTCGGACCCTTGCCCGCGCCGTTGGCGAAGCCGACGCTGACGGCCAGAGTATCGATCTCGGCGAACGGCGTTTTGAAATCGATCGAGTACGTCCGCCACGTCGCCGGGCCAAGGCTTTTGTTCGTGCCCGCGTCGAGCAGACTCTTGCGGTCAAGTTCGACCTGGGGGTAAATCGACTTCTTGATCAGGTCGAGCGAGTTCTTGCCCGCGTCTTTGAAGAACGCGACCTTGATGAAGAGTTCGTCTTGCTCGACGGCGAAGTTCGGCTGCGCGAGCCCGCTCACCCGCACGCGATACCAGCGGCCCGGCTCTTTGTTGATGCCCGCGATCGTGCAGGTTGCCTCGCCGGCGCTCGCGCCGTCTTTGTTCAGGTCCTCGCCCGCGAGCAAGCGCACGCCGATGCCGTTGCGTTCCTTCTTCGGATCACCCAAGACGCCGAAGGTGGCGTCGCCGGTCAAGGTAAACGGCACCGCGGGTTCGCCGACGACTTTCAGTGCGCCGTGCGTGACGAGACGCGGACCCGTGCCAGTAGGTGCAGGTGTCGCTGTCGGTTCCGCGCCATTGCTGCCAAGTGCCAACAGGAGAAGACAACAAACAAGTGCGGCACGATTCATCGTTCAACTCCCCGAGTAGGTGCGGCGAAACCTCTCCCACGTAGAACACACCTTGCACGATATCAGAAGCCGCGGCTTCTTCCCTTGAGTTTTGCTGAAGATGTGTGGGTTCAGGAGAAATTCAGCCAGCGGCGAAACGGGTGCACGCGCAGTTAAAGCTCACAAGCCCTATAGATAAAAACTGGTTTGGCTCCCTCCCCCTTGCGGGGAGGGCTGGGGAGGGGGTTTTGGGTTAGTTCAGTCATATTCAATAAACAACTCGACGCCACGCAATACATGATCCTCGATAAACTTCCGAATCTTCGCCGCACATTCCAGGCACTCGTCAACGCTGCTGCCGTGGCAATGCTTTGCAATATCGTCATTCTTTAAACGTGCTAAGGCCTCCGCAAATGACACGGCGTCTTGAGTCATGACGGGAGCAGGTCCATTCATCGCGGCCCAGCCCTTCAGACAATTCCACTCCGCCACTAGCTGGGGAACTTGCTCCCGATCCAATCCGTTGCCGCTACGATCCAAGATTCCGCGGAACAAGGGATCGATGTAGCGACGACTCACGGCGAGTTGATCGAGCCAGAAACCTGCGCTGGGCGGCCCGTACCAAGTGACGCCCGATTGGTCACCGTACTGAATGCCGTGGGCGAATTTATTTTCCGTTGCCATGGGGCGTTTGCAATTCTCTTTGACGACTCCAGCGAGTTGTGGTGGCTACCATGGCTTGCTACCGCAAGCCGTGCCGCGCAGCGGCCAGAAGCTTCAAGATAACCACCTGATCGCCAACCAGGTTTCCATCGCGAGCAGCCCTGACCTACCGCTGTCACCGCACAACGTCTGCTCCCGGGCTTCTAGTCGCTGCGCTCCCCGTCATGCGGTAGCATGCCGGGCCATCCGCTGAAAATCACTTCCCATTCAGCAACCCCTTCAACCGCGTCTCCGTCGCGGGCAACTCCTTCAACACCAACTCGGCCATCGCCCGCGCCCCGGTCTCGTTGAAGTGCGTGTTGTCGCCCGGTTTGTTTGCGTGGGCGGCCGCTTTTTCGGGGCCGAGGTTTTCGACCAAGGTCTTGCTCGCCGTGAAGAGATCGATGACCGGCGCCTTCTTTTCCGCGCCGACAGCTTTCATCGCGTCGGCGTACGGTTGCAAGATGTCGTTGAGCTTGCCGTCGGCCTTGAAATTCCGCCGCACCATTGGCGTAACGAGGATCGGCGTCGCGCCCGCCGCGCGGGCTTCGTCGATGTACTGGTTTAGGAACTCGCGGTAATCGGTCGCGGCGTTGGTTGACTCGGGCCGCTCGGCCGCGTGCGAGTCGTTGTGCCCAAACTGGATCAGGATGAAGTCCGGCTTCTCGGCGAGCGTTTTTTTCCAGCGACCTTCCTTGATAAACGTCTTGGTGCTGCGGCCAGACGCGGCCAGGTTCACGACCGTGACCGAACCGGGCGCGAACGCCTCTTCAATGAACATGCCCCACCCACGATCGAGTTTGTCGATCGGATAGTTGCAGACGGTGGAGTCGCCGATGATGGCGATCTTCAGGGGTGGCTTTGTGTCGGTTGCCGTTTTGGTGCCCGAGGTTGCAGGAGTTTCGGCAAACAGGGGCATGCCCCAGGCCAACGCGAGACCCGCCCAGCCCAGGAGTGTTCTTCTTGCTATCAAGATCATCGAACGAAGTTGCCGTTCCAAAGGTACGGTCGAGAAGACTCACCGTGCAAAAATATCTCTCCGATTCAAAATTTCAAAATTTATTGTAACAGTCGAACTTGGCTTACGCTGGGTATGTCGGAAACCGTCATTTCGGCGGAATCAACCAACAACAACCTGTGCATAAGGAACTGACGATGAAGACTTTGGCTTTGATTTTCGCGGTTGCTTGCTCGTCTGTGGCTTTGCTGGACAATTCGGCCGAGGCTGCTGCCCCGCGTACCACGCTGAAACTTACCAACCCCGGCACGTTGAAAGGACTCAACCCTCAGCCGTTGCCCCCGCGGTGGCGACTCGGCAATCCGGGCACCAACATCGGCATCAATCCGCAGCCACTGCCCCCGCGAGTGTTGAGGAAGTTCTAAGGGCTTGACGTTCCTCGGAGGAAATGCCCGCGATCACCGCCGGCGCTCGATGTTCTTTGAACGACATCGATGCGCTGGCGGTTGTTTATTGTTCGAGCGGTTAAGAATGCGATTGTGAGTTGCTCGACTCCAACTTGCAGAGCAAGTTGGCTACTTTCTACTTCTGCGCGTTCAGCCATTCTTCCAACACCCAGCCGACTTTCGCGAGACTCAGCGGCGAGCAATTCTCGAGTGTGTCCTGGGTCGTGTGCCAATGTTGCCAGGGGAAGCGATGGATGATGTCAACCATTGGAATTTTCGCGACATCGTGCAGCGGCACATGATCGTCCGCGACATCCATCCGGCCGAGTTGATTGGAAAATTCCGTAACGCCGAGCTTGCGCGCGGTGAGCCAGATCGCTTCGACCAAGGGCCGCGAATCTTCCCAGCCCCATGTTGTCTTATCGACCGGCAAGTCGAGGTTCTTGGCTCCGACCATGTCGAGCAGAACACCCGCGCGATATTTATGACCCGGAGGGTTGGCGACGTAATCTTGCGCGAAATGTTTCGAACCGAGAAAGTAAAATTCCAACGGCGTGTTCTTGTCATAGACCCATTCTTCGCCGTCGAAGAAAACGAAATCGACGCCGGTGTCGCGTTTGTAGTTCGGCAGCATCTTGCCCATCTGCATCAGGAGCGCGATGCCGCTCGCGCCGTCGTTGGCGCCGAGGAACGTGCCGCGCGGATTGCGCGGATCCATGTCGGGGAACGGCCGCGTGTCGTAGTGCGCGCAGAAGAGAATCCGCTCCTTGCGCTCGGGATGCCAAGTCACGATGATGTTTTGCAGCTTGGTCGGCAGACCCGTGACCGGGTTACGGACGGTGAAGTCTTGGAGCGTGACCTTGGCGCCGAGCTTTTCGAAGTGCTCCTGGAGTTGTTTGCGATGCTTGGCGATGCCTTCGGAGTCGCTGATCCGGGTGCCGATCGCGCAGATGTCCTTGAGGTACTGATACGCCGCTTCGCCGTCGAACGGGATTTGCTTGAGCGTCAGCTTCGGGGCGGGTGCGAGCAGTTGCTCGCCGCCATTCGGCACGGCAGCGCCCGGAGGAATGACGATCGGCGGCACATCATCCCCGCGCGTGGCGAGCCACCAGATCAACACCCCGCCGCCCAGGACGATGAGCGCCAGGAAGAGGTTCTGCCATTTGCCCGTCGGCTTCGGCGGGATCTCGTGGACCTTGTCGGCACGGCGGACCAGGTCGTTGACCGAAGTCCCCACGAGCGGTTCGACGGGCGGAGTGGAGCGGGTTTCGGTGGGGTACGAGGTCATGCAGATATCCGGCCAACAAAGGGATGGGCGTTTCCTCAAGTATAGCGGATGAATAAAAACGCGGCGAAGACAGGAATCCAGGGGATTTCGCGGCACACGACAGGTTCGTAAGCATTGATCCCGACAGGGATCAGAGAACTTAGCCGGTGGTCGTCGCGCTAGCGGCGCACCACCGGAAAGCTAGCGAACAGTTCCTGGCACCCCGCGAGGGGTGCGAGAATCATCTTGTGGCTACGGTTCTCGCACCCCTGCCGGGGTGCCCGATTTCACTTCTGCTCGTTCCGGTGGTGCGCTGCGTTGCAGCGACCACCGGCTACGATCTCCGATCCCTAGCGGGATCGAATACGGAGCATCATCTGAACTTCATGATTCAAAAAAGATTGCCCATGCCACGAAAAAAGCCGGGGACTTGCGTCACCGGCTTGTGTATATGTAGCCCCGGCTGTGCCGGGCAGGGAGCAGACGTCGCTTGTCAACTGAATCTTGCGGGCCAAGCGGCATGGTCTGCGAAGCGCTTCGAGTTGGAAAGTTTGTTCTTTGTGCGGCACAGCCGCACCTACGTCGCACTCACCGCGAAATCACCCGAGTTCACACTCGGCAGGTTCGTCACGCCCATCAGGTGCTTATCCACCGCGCGGGCGGCTTCGCGGCCTTCGCTGATCGCCCACACGACCAAGGATTGCCCGCGGCGAAGGTCGCCTGCGGCAAAGACGCCGGGTTTGCTCGTGGCGTAGTCGCCGTTGGTCTTCACGTTGCCGCGCGGATCGAGTTCGAGTTTGAGGTCGTTGATCGGACCAGACTTGTCGGGTCCGACGAAGCCCATCGCGAGCAGCACGAGTTGCGTCGGCCAGACCTTTTCGGTGCCGGCGACTTCACGGCACTGATGGCGGCCGCTTTCATCTTGGAACCATTCGAGGCTGACGGTGCGGAGCGCTTTGACGTGCCCCTTTTCGTCGCCGATAAATTCCTTGGTCGAGATACTGAACTCGCGGGCGCAGCCTTCTTCGTGGCTGGTGCTCGTGCGCATGATCACCGGCCAATACGGCCACGGCGTGTTCACCGGACGTTGGCGCGCGCGGGGATAGCTGCCGACATCGGGCGGCGCTGGCAGCAGTTCAAACTGGGTCAGGCTCTTGCAGCCGTGACGATTGCTCGTGCCGGTGCAGTCGCTGCCCGTGTCGCCGCCGCCGATCACGATCACATCCTTGCCCTTGGCGGTAAGTTGCTCAGGCAGGTTGTCGCCTTGGTTGACCTTGTTTTGTTGCGGGAGGAACTCCATCGCGTAATGAACGCCCTTCAGCTCGCGGCCCGGGATGTTCAGGTCGCGCGAGGCCGTGGCCCCGCCGCAGAGCAGGATCGCATCGTAGTTATCGACCAGTTCTTGCGTCGGGACGTTGCCGCCGATGTTGCTGTTGCAGCGGAACTCGATTCCTTCGGCCGTGAGTTGATCGATGCGGCGCCAGACGCGCCACTTTTCGAGCTTGAAGTCGGGAATCCCGTACATCAACAGTCCGCCCGGACGATCGGCCCGTTCGAAGACGGTGACCTGATGACCGGCGCGGTTCAATTGCTGCGCCGCGGCGAGGCCCGCAGGGCCAGAGCCGACGACAGCGACCTTCTTGCCCGAGCGTTCGAGCGGCGGTTCGGGGACGATCCAGCCTTCGTCGAACGCGCGGTCGGCGATCGACATTTCGATTTGCTTGATCGCGACGGGATCTTCGTTGATGCCTAGCACGCACGCCGATTCACACGGCGCGGGACAGACGCGGCCGGTGAACTCGGGGAAGTTGTTCGTCGCATGCAGGCGTTCGATCGCCTCGCGCCAACGGTCGCGATAGACCAGATCGTTCCAGTCCGGAATGATGTTCCCCAACGGGCAGCCCGTGTGGCAGAACGGCACGCCGCAATCCATGCAGCGGGCACCCTGCGTGCGGAGCTCTTCGGCCGGCAGGATCGTGAGGAACTCGTTGTAGTTTTGCAGACGTTCGGCCACCGGCAGCTTGCCGCTGATCTTGCGCTGAAACTTCATGAACCCGCGTGTGTCACCCATGATTGATCTTCTCTGCGTATGTAACGATTTCGATTTTGGAAAAAAGTGCGTGTGAGCTTGTCGCTTAGCCGTTAGCAGTCAGCGGGCATTTTTTGTCGCCCTCGCTAACGCTACGGGCTACAAAAAAATTAGCGTCCTGCTTCTTGGAGGACTTGGCGGGCTTGGGCCGCTTCGGTTTCCTTTTTGAGTTCGGTGAGGACGCGCTTGTAGTCGGTCGGCATGACCTTGACGAACTTCTCGGCCACGGTGTCGAAGTTGTCGAGGATCATTTGGCCCTTCTTGCTGCCGGTGAAGTCGACGTGTTTGTTGATCATCATCTGCAGGTACTCATGGTCTTCGTCGGTCATCGCGTCGAACTCGACCATCTCCTTGTTGACCAGGTTCTTGAACTTGTTGTGTTCGTCGTAGACGTAGGCAATGCCGCCGCTCATGCCGGCTGCAAAGTTGCGGCCCGTCTCGCCCAGGATGATGACGCGGCCGCCGGTCATGTACTCGCAACCGTGATCGCCGACGCCTTCGACAACCGCATGCGCGCCGCTATTGCGGACACAGAAGCGTTCGCCGGCGATGCCGCTGACAAAGAGCTCGCCGCTCGTCGCGCCGTACAGAGCCACGTTGCCGCAGATGATGTTTTCTTCGGCCTTGAACGTCGCTTCGCGCGGCGGGTAGACGATGATCCGGCCGCCCGAGAGACCCTTGCCGCAGTAGTCGTTGACGTCCCCTTCGACTCGCACGGTGATGCCATGCACGCCAAAGGCGAAGATCGACTGGCCCGCGACGCCGCGGAAATTCAACTGAATCGTGTTCTCGCGCTCAAAGCCCTTGCCGCCATAGCGGCGCGTCACTTCGCTCGACAAGATCGTGCCGACCGTCCGGTTCAGGTTCTTGATCGGCAGATCGAGGACGACCGGCGTTTGGTTGTCGAGGGCCGCCTTGCACTTTGGCACCAGCACTGCGAGATCCATCGCCGTGTCGAGGCCGTGATCTTGCGCTTCGCAGTTGTACGTCTTTACATGCTCTGGCACGACAGGCTTGTAGAGGATCTTGCTGAAGTCGAGACCCTTCGCCTTCCAATGCGTGATCGCCTTGCGCGTGTCGAGCAGATCGACGCGGCCGACCATTTCGTTGATCGATTTGAAGCCGAGTTCGGCCATCAGCTCGCGCATCCCTTCGGCGAGCAGGAAGAAGTAGTTGACCACATGCTCGGGCTGGCCTGTGAACTTCTTGCGGAGTTCAACGTCCTGCGTCGCGATGCCGACTGGACACGTATTCAAGTGGCACTTGCGCATCATGATGCAGCCGATCGTGACGAGCGCCGCGGTCGCGATGCCGTACTCTTCGGCTCCGAGCATCGTCGCGACAAGGACATCCTTGGGCGTGCGGATCATGCCGTCGGTTTGGACGACGATCCGGCTGCGCAGGTCGTTGAGGACCAGCACCTGATGCGTTTCCGCCAGACCCAATTCCCAGGGCAGGCCGCAGTGCTTGATCGACGTTTGCGGGCTGGCACCCGTGCCGCCATCGTAACCGCTGATGAGGACGACGTCGGCCTTGCCCTTGGCGACGCCCGCGGCGATCGTGCCGACGCCAACTTCGGCGACGAGCTTGACGTTGACGCGGCCGTGATGGTTGGCGTTCTTCAGATCGTGGATCAATTGCGCCAGATCTTCGATCGAGTAGATATCGTGATGCGGCGGCGGCGAGATCAACCCGACGCCCGGCGTGCTGTGGCGCACGCGGCCGATTTCCTTGTCGACCTTGGCACCCGGGAGCTGCCCGCCCTCGCCCGGCTTGGCGCCTTGCGCCATTTTGATTTGCAGTTCCTTTGAGTTGACGAGGTACTCGCTCGTCACGCCGAAGCGGCCGCTCGCAACTTGCTTGATCGCGCTCGCGCGGTTGTCGCCGTTGGCGTCGAGCTTGTACCGCGCCGAGTCTTCGCCCCCTTCGCCCGTGTTGCTCTTGCCGCCGATGCGATTCATCGCGATGGCGAGCGTCTCGTGGGCTTCTTTGCTGATCGAGCCATACGACATCGCGCCGGTGGCGAAGCGCTTGACGATCTCCTTGGCCGGTTCGACCTGGTCGAGCGGAATCGGCGTGCTCTTTTTGAAGGTCAACAGCCCGCGCAACGAGAGTAGGTTCGTCTCTTGCTTGTCGATCGCTTCGCAGAATTTTTGGAACTCGCTCTTGCTGTTGATTTGCGTCGCTTGCTGCAGCTTAGCGACCACCTCGGGCGACATCAGGTGCGCCTCGCCCTTGCGCCGCCATTGATACGAGCCGCCGACGTCGAGGTCGAGCAACTGCGCCGGCTTCACGCGGGGGTAAGCATGTTCGTGACGCTTCAGCGCTTCTTCAGCGATCTCGTCGAGGCCGATCCCTTCGATACGGCTTGGCGTGCCGGTGAAGAACTCGCTGTTCACCGCGCTGCTCAAGCCGACCGATTCGAAAATCTGCGCACCGCGATAACTTTGCTGTGTCGAGATGCCCATCTTGGACATGCACTTGAGCAAGCCCTTGGCGACGGCTTTGTTGTAGTTCTTGATCGCCTTCTTCTTGTCGAGCGCGCTATTGAGATAACCTTCGGCAAGCATCTTTTCGAGCGCCGCATACGCCAGGTACGGATTCACCGCACCCGCGCCGTAACCGGTGAGCAGGGCAAAGTGATGCACCTCGCGCGGTTCGCCCGACTCGACCACGATGCCGCAGCGCGTCCGGGTTCCTTCGCGGACCAAGTGGTTGTGCACGTTGGCCGTGGCGAGGAGCGCCGGCATCGCGACGTGATCCTTATCGACGCCACGGTCGCTGAGGATGATGATCGAGACGCCGTCAGTAATGGCGTTGCTAACTTCGACGCGGAGGTCATCGAGCCGCTGCCGTAAGCCGGCGGCCCCTTCGCTGCGCGGGAAGAGAATCGAGAACGTTTTGCTCTTGAGCTTCGGATCGTTGAGCGCCTTGATCTTGGCCAATTCTTGATTGGTAATGATCGGCGTTTCCAGACGCAACAGGTGCGCCTGTTCCGGCGTTTCGGTCATCAGGTTTCCTTCGCTGCCGATCGTCGTGATCATCATCGTGATGATCTCTTCGCGGATCGCATCGAGCGGCGGGTTGGTGACCTGGGCAAAGAGCTGCTTGAAGTAGTTGTAAAGCAACTGCGGCCGTTCGCTGAGCACGGCCAGCGGCGTGTCGTTGCCCATCGAGCCGATTGCCTCGTACCCATCGTTGGCCATTGGGGCCATGAGAATTTTTAGATCTTCGAGCGTGTACCCGAACGCGCGCTGCAACGTGAGCGGGTCTTCGTCGAGGTGACCGTTCACGCCCGGCACTTCGGGCAGGTCTTCGAGCCGAACTTGCTGCTCGCTGAGCCATTGGCGATAAGGGTTCTTCTTGGCCAGCTCCGTTTTGATTTCCTTGTCGCTGATGATCCGGCCTTGCGCCGTGTCGACGAGGAACATCCGGCCCGGGCGCAATCGCCCCTTGCTAACGACATCGCCTTGCGGCACGTCGAGCACGCCCGCTTCGCTGGCCATGATGACGGTGCCGTCTTTCATGACCCAATACCGGCAAGGCCGCAGCCCGTTGCGATCCAGACACCCGCCCATCACGGTGCCATCGGTGAACGCCATGGCCGCGGGCCCGTCCCACGGTTCCATGAGACAAGCTTGGTATTCGTAGTACGCCTTGAGATCATCGGGCATCGATTCGTGACCCGACCACGGCTCGGGAATCATCATGCTCATCGCTTCGGGCAGCGAGCGGCCGCTGAGCAGCAGGAGTTCGAGCGTGTTGTCGAAGATCTTCGAGTCCGACCCGCCGGGGGCGCAAATCGGAAAGACCTTTTTCATGTCATCGCCGTAGCGCGGATCGGCCAGCATGCTTTCGCGGGCATGCATCCAATTGAAGTTCCCCTTGAGCGTGTTGATCTCGCCGTTGTGCGCGATAAAGCGGAACGGGTGAGCCAAGTCCCAAGTCGGGAACGTGTTGGTGCTGTAGCGCTGATGGACGAGCGCGAGCGCCGTGACCATGCGTTGGTCCGCGAGGTCGGGATAGTATTTGAAAACTTGCGGCGCGAGCAACAGGCCCTTGTAGACGATCGTCTTGCTCGACAGCGAGCAAATGTAAAAGTATTTGACACGGATGTCCTTGGCTTCGCGTTCGCGCATCGCTTCGATGCCGATCTGTTTGCGAATGACGAACAACTTCCACTCGAACATCTCGACGGGCGTCTCCTTGCCGCGCGCGATAAAGGCTTGGCGAATTGTAGGTTCAACGTCGCGCGCGAGCTTGCCGCACGAGTTGTGATCCACCGGCACGTCGCGCCAGCCGAGGAAGATTTGCCCCTCCGCGGCGACGATTTCGGCAATCCGCTTTTCACGCCGTTCGCGTGTCGCCGGATCGGGCGAGAAGAAGACATTGCCCACGGCGTATTCGCCGACGGGCGGCAGCTCGAAGCCCTGCTCTTTGGCCACGGCGCGCATAAACGCATCGGGCATTTGGATCAAGATCCCGGCGCCGTCGCCCGTCTCGGGATCGCAACCGCACGCGCCGCGATGCTCCAGATGCTCGAGGATCTCGATCCCTTGCTCGATGATCTTGTGGCTCTTGGTGCCATGCATGTTCACGACGAAGCCGACGCCGCAGGCGTCGCGTTCTTGCGCCGGATCGTACATCCCCTGCGGGGCGGGATAGCCGTTGTTGGTTTGGAGTTCTCGCATGAGTTATTTCTCGCGATATCGAAAGCTTTTTGAGTTGTTGAGGGAGTGGCCGTTTTGCGGCGGCCGCTCGGAGCCGGCCATCCCCGCGATGGCCGACTAGTGAAAGAAAAGTCGCAACCGTCGCGTGTTACCCGCCAACCGCGGCGAGCGGGGCGGACTTGGATTTTTCCGATTTGCTATTGGCCTCGGACTTGGACTTGGCAAACGATTCTGATTTGACGAGGGGTTCTGTTTTCACAAGGGATTCTGGCGTGAGCGGGACTTCCGCGTCGCTGCGTGAAGAGCCTTCACCCGCCCGGAGCAGTTCCATGAACCGCCGCACCGTGACACCCAGTTCCTTGCCCCGGCGGTACAACATGCCGATCGGGCGGACGAGTTCTTCGCCTTCGATCGGGATCGCCAGGAGCGTACCCGCGGCGACTTCGCGCGTGACGGTCGGCTCGGGCAGAATGGCCACGCCGGCGTCGATTTCGAGCGCGCGTTTGATCGTTTCGATATTGTCGAATTCCATCGTGACGCGGACTTCGGCATTGTGCGCGAGGAGCGCGCGGTCGATTTCGCGGCGGATCGTCAGATCGCTGTCAAAGCCGATCATCGTCACGCCGTCGAGTTCTTCGAGGGTGATGCTCTTCTGCTTCGCGAAGCGATTCGTCGGCGCGCAAACCAAGAGCATCGGCTCTTCGCGCCAGATCATCGCTTTGACGGTGCGCGACGCTTTGGGATAGCTGACGAGTCCGACGTCGGCCTGGTCGTTCTCGACCGCTTCATAGACGCGGTGCGGATGGAGGTATTCGAGCCGCACATTGGCCTTGGGATATTGGCTCATGTACTCTTGCATGTAACGGCTCATGTGCGACAAGCCGATCGAGTAGATCGACGCGACGCGCACGCGGCCGGCGACTTCGCCATGCAGTGAGCGGACCTCTTCTTCGAGCGCGAAATAGCGATCGACGAGCTTACGGCAGCCTTCGTAATAGAGCTCGCCCTCGGGCGTGAGCGCGAAGGGGCGTTTCGAGCGGTCGATCAATTTGACTCCGACGCGATGCTCAAGTTGATTGATGACTTGGCTAACCCCGGATTGCGAGATCGTATTGTCGTCGGCCGCCTTGGAAAAACTCCGCCGCGAGACGACGTCGCAGAAGATTTTGAGCGATTTGAGATGCATGAAAAGGAGCCTGCCACAGAATCAAGAACTTGAATACAAGAATTATCTTGTATTTTGGAATAAGATGATAAGTTAGGCAAATAATCGGCGCGCGTCAACAGAGGACAGCCGTATAGTTACAATTGTGTCAGTTTGAGCACACGAAGAAGCGAGTCAAGGGAATTGACGTATCGCCTTTGAAGAATGAAACTTACAATCTGCCAGAAGGGCCAGGAAGCGTCTCGATTGGGAACCGATATTAGCTAGTAAGGCCGTGGATAATAAGTTAATTGGATATCGTGAGTAGCAAGTATTTGTCAGAACGCAGCGAATTCTCAGTGCGGGTGACCGCTTCATTGCTAGACTTCAAATCACGCCCTCTGATGGAACGCTTCCCTAAAATCAGAGAATCCTCATCTGCTTGAGCAGCTAGAGACTTCTATCAAACGAAATCTTAGTCACGAATCGGACTGCCGGCTCCTGGTTCAGGGCGTGGTTCCTTGCCAGGGTCACCTTCGGGCATTGTCGGCGGAGGCAGGTTTTTGCTCGGCGGGCCTTTCGGACCGCGGCCCATGCCGCCTTTGTTGTTGCCGCCGCCGGGTCCGCCATTGCTTGGTCCAGGACTGCCGGGTCCGCCAATGCCGGGGCCTTTGCCGTTCTTCATGCCGCCGTCTTTCGGGCCCCCTTCGCGAGGCGGTCCTGGCGGCGGGCCATCTGGAGGCGGGCCGGGCCGCGGACCA
>JBGSSS010000037.1:0-49953 GCA_041736895.1 Pirellulales bacterium | reverse complement strand
GCGCACGCTCGCCGTAACGCTGCGCGGCGGCGAATCGGGCGAAGCGGCGCTGGTGCCAGGCGCGCCGGACAAGAGCGCCATTTATCGCGCCGTCCGTCGGCAGGGCGATCTGCAAATGCCGCCAAAGGACAACGACAAGCTAAACGACGACGAGATCGATTTGCTGCGGCGGTGGATTGCCGCCGGCGCCGACTGGCCGAATGACTTGACCGTGGCGACTCTGGCCCCCTTGGGCAAAGATTTGCTGCGCGTCAAAACCAGCGCCGGCTTGTCGCGCGACTGGGAAGAACGGCCCTACGCAAGCACTGACGTCTGGGCGTGGCGGCCGCTGCAAAAAGCCGCGCCTCCTGAGGCCGCAACCGGCGCCTCGACACATCCGATCGATCGGTTTCTTGCGGCCGAGTTGCAAAAGAAACAAATCGTTCCGGCAGGGCCCGCCGCGTCGAGCGAACTGCTCCGCCGCGTCGCGTGGGATTTGACCGGCTTGCCGCCCGCGGCCGAGGATCTTGCGCGGTACGGCAGTGATCTTACCCCCGCGAACTACGCCGCGTATGTGGATCAATTACTAGGCTCGCGCGCCTATGCCGAGCGCGCGGCGCAGCATTGGCTCGATGTGGTGCGCTACGCCGACACGGGCGGATTCTCGAACGACTACGAGCGGCCCCAGGCGTGGCGCTATCGTGATTATGTCATCAATTCGTTTGCCGAGGATAAACCCTACAATCGCTTCATCATCGAGCAAATCGCTGGCGATGAATTCTCTCCGGACGATCCCGAGTCATTAATCGCGGTGGGCTTTTTGCGGATGGGTCCCTGGGAACATACGGCGATGAGTTCGGCCGCCATCACACGGCAAATGTTTTTGGACGATGTGACGAACTCGGTCGGCGTGACTTTCTTGGGTCAAGGCATGAGCTGCTGCCGCTGCCACGACCACAAGTTCGATCCGCTGCCGACGCGCGATTATTATGCGCTGCAAGCGGTCTTTGCCGGAACGCAATTCGCCGACCGCCGCGCGCCGTTCGCCAAGGACACGGCACCCCAGCCCGATCAACGCGAGTTGGATTTTCTCAAACGCCAACGCGGCAATGATTCGTTGACGCCACTGCAGGGCAACATCGGCGATGCGCTGAAGAGGGTCATCAAAAAACGGAATGAGTATTTGGATCGCGCGGAGAAACGCTATCTGCCCCTGGCCATGAGTGTGGAAAATCGCGCACTGGAACAGACGCAAATCTTGACTGGGGGGCGCTTGGAATCGCCTGCCGGCGTCGTCGGCACCGGAGCTCTTAGCGCGATGACCGACCTAGGCCAAACACCGCCGCCGAAATTTCCAAAAGAAAATGCCGGCCTCCGCCTGGCGCTCGCTCAATGGATCGCCAGTGACACCAACACCCTCACGGCGCGGGTCATCGTCAATCGAGTATGGCAGCAACACTTTGGCGTAGGACTCGTCGTGACGCCCAATAATTTTGGCAAGATGGGAAAACGGCCGACGCATCCTGAGTTACTCGACTGGCTCGCGCTGCGATTCATGGAAGATGGCTGGTCGATCAAGAAGCTGCACCGCCTGGTGCTGGCCTCTGCGGCGTATCAGCGTTCGACCAAGCACCCGCAAGCGGCAAAACTGCGCGAACTAGACCCGAGCAACACGCTGCTGGCGTATTTTTCGCCGCGGCGTCTCACGGCCGAAGAATTGCGCGACGGAATGCTGGCGGTCAGCGGAGAACTCAGTCACGCGACTGGCGGCCCGGGCGTCTTTCCTGAATACAACCCCGAAGTGGCGCTTCAGCCGCGGCACATCATGGGTGGAATCGCGCCAGCCTGGTCCCCCTCGCGCACACGCGCCGAGCGCCATCGCCGTGCGATCTACGCGTTTCATGCGCGTACCTTACCCGACCCGCTGCTCGAGGTTTTCAATCGGCCAGCGAGCGATGCTTCGTGCGAGCGGCGCGAGGAGTCGAATATCCCGACACAAGTCTTTGAACTGCTCAATGGCCAATTTACGCGCGATCGGGCGTTAGCACTTGCGGCCAGTGTCGCAGCAAAGCACGAGGATGATCCCGCTCGGATTCGCAGCGCGTACCAGCGCGTGCTGGGCCGTGTGCCATCGGAAACCGAGCAGCGACAATGCGCGGAGCATCTCGCTGCGATGCAGAAACTGCACGAGACCAAGCCCCCGACGCCGCGCTCGTTGCCCGACAAAGTCGAACGCGAGATGATTGCCGAACAGTCGGGCGAGCTGTTTCGCTGGGAGGAGCGGCTCGATTGGCAAGATTTCGAGCCTGATTTGCAACCTTGGCAAGTCGAGGCGCGCGTGCGCGCTTTGGCCGAAGTTTGTCTGGTGCTCTTGAATTCCAACGAGTTTTCGTATGTCTATTGAATTGAATCGGCGCTCCTTTTTGCACGGGCTCGGCGCGACCTTGGGAACCGTGGCGCTCAACGCACGGCTGCAATCGGAACAGAATTCCATCACGGCCAAACCCGCGCCGCATCATCCGGCAAAAGCCAAATCGTGCATTTTTCTCTTCATGGAAGGGGGCCCCAGCCACATCGACACATTCGATCCCAAACCGAAGCTAGCGGAATTGCACCTGCAGGAATTCTCGCGTCAGGACAAACTGGCCAGCGCGATGTCCAGCGGCAAACGTTATTACATTCAAAGCCCCTTCAAGTTTCAACGAGCGGGGAAGTCGGGCCTTGCGGTCTGCGACAAGCTTCCCGCGCTCGCGAAAATGGCGGACGAGCTGTGTGTCTATCGCGGCTGTCAGGCCGAATCCATCGACCATCCCACCGCCTGCTACCATTTGAACACCGGCAATCGTTTCGGCGGGGATCCGGCCATCGGATCTTGGGTCAGTTATGGACTCGGCGCAGGCAACGAGAACCTGCCGAGTTTCGTTGTGCTGCCGGAGTTGAACTATCCGCAAGGCGGCGCGGCGAATTGGTCCAACGGATTCTTGCCGCCGCAGTATCAAGGCACCCCGCTGCGCGCCCGTGGCTCGCCCATTCTCAATCTCCGCCCGCCCGCGGATCAGCCGGCGGGGGTGCAGCGCGGCAATTTGGATTTGTTGGCGCAGTTGAACGCGGCGCATCAGCAACAGCATCCGGACCACGAAGCGCTCGCCGCGCGGATCGCCTCGTACGAGTTGGCGTTTCGAATGCAAGCCGAAGTGCCGGGGCTGATTGATCTCGGCAAGGAAACCGCCGCCACCCAAGAACTCTATGGCCTCAATAACACGGCCAGCGCCGACTTTGGCCGGCGTTGTCTCTTGGCGCGGCGGTTCGTCGAAGCAGGCGTCCGCTTCGTCCAGGTGATCGCCGGCGGCTGGGATTCGCATGACTACCTCGAGCGCTCGCACAGCGCGCGCTTTGCCGCGGTGGATCGGCCCATCGCGGGTTTGCTGGCCGATCTGAAGCAACGAGGCCTTTTGGAGGAGACGCTGGTGGTGTGGTGCGGCGAGTTCGGCCGCTCACCCGACAATGGCGTGCGCGGCGGCGGCAAAGTCGCCGGCCGCGATCACAATCCCAAAGCGATGACGGTCTGGTTCGCCGGCGGAGGCGTGAAAGCCGGCCACGTGATCGGCGCGACGGACGAAACAGGCAACGAAGCCGTGGAAGTGGTCCATCCGCTGCGCGATCTGCATGTGACACTATTGCACTTGCTGGGACTCAATGACAATAAACTGACGTACTTCCACGGCGGTCGCTACAAGCAACTTTCCCAGATCGGGGGGAACTTGATCAAAGAGATCTTGGCTTAGGGAAGATTCAGAAACAACTTCCGCATTTATAGCCCGTAGCGTGAGCGAGGGAGAAATAAAGTTTTTTGTCGCCCTCGCTCTCGCTACGGGCCTACAAAAAACCAATCGCCTGCAAATCGGATGACTGCCCCACGATTCCCGCGGCGACGTTAGCTACGTCGTGCCATCGTGCACCGCGTCGACTTGATCCTTGCGTTCGCCGATAAAGGAAAACGCCATCATGCCGCTGTTGTACTGCAGGTCAATCGTTGTGAAATAGCGTTGGGCGACGGCCAGCAGCGTGCCGGTGAAGTTTTGGCGGTAGAGTTTTTCGGCGACGAAGCGCGTGACCTTGGAATTGGTCTTGGAAACAACGCCCGCAGCTTCCGGTGTGTACATGTCCGTGATCATGAGCCGGGCGCCCGGTCGGAGGTTGCGGTAAACTTCGCGAACTCCCTCTTCGGTTAGATCGGCCGGTAGGACGCCCAGCGTGTGGCAGGCGATGGCGGCGTCAGCCGGCTCGGCCAGTTGCAGATCGAAGCCCTCGCGCAGCGTAAACGTGAAGCGGAGGTCAGCGGTCGGCCGGGATCGCGCGACGGCCAGTTTCAGCATGTGGGGCGAGATTTCCACGCCGTGGATTTCGCCGCGCCCGTCAAGATGGGGCAGCACCAGCCGCGAGCTGATGCCGGTGCCGCAGCCCCAATCGAGAATCCGTTGGCCCGGTTGGATGCCGAGTTTCGCGATCGCGTCGCGTTTGAAGCGATCGACTCGGCCCAGGGTCAGCGCATAGGTGAGCGATTCATAGAGTCGGCCGCCGAACTTGTAAACTTGCATGGCTTTGCCCAGAAACTTGACCAGATGTCTCGCGCCGGGACGCCAAGAGCGAGGGTTTCCATCATCAACTATAGGTCGTCATTTTGACGTCCGCTTTGCCCGTTCCGACTTTTTCCGCAGGAGAGGAATTTGATTCACGTCACTCAAACTCGGGGAAAACGCATCGATCAACGGTTTCATATTTGTGGTCGAGATGTCAATGCTACAGAAAACAGGGGTGGCCGGGGACGCGGCGCAGCGAAGAACGCGGAACGTTTGATATTGAACCTTGAGTTTGAAATTCAAGGTTCAGTGTCAGCTCTTCCGGGTCCTCACGTTGTTCGTCCTCAGCCGCCTGAATACAAACGCTATCACTACCGCCAGCTTCCTCTCTTTGAAGGAACCGCCGCGGTCACTAAAATTGAACGTAGGAACCCCTGCTTCAACTGAACCGCGCTGCGGATCCATTACTCCGACAATCTGCCTCCGCTCTTCACTAAAATGTTGTTCACGAAAAACACGATGTCCACGAAAAACTCGCTGCTGCCGCGTACCGTTCTGACGCTTCTCGCCCTGGTGAGCGCGAGTCCCCTGGCCATGGCCCATCCGCATCATCAGCATGCCACGGCGAATTGGGCCGAGGGGTTTTTACATCCGATCTTTGGCGTCGATCACTTGCTGGCAATGATCGCAACGGGGTTGCTCGCGGCGCAGTTGGGCGGGGCAGCGCTGTGGGCGGTGCCGCTCTGTTTTGTCGGCAGCATGATTGCCGGCGGGATCGGCGGAATCATGGGCATGCCGCTGCCGGGCGTCGAGTTCGGCATCGCGCTGTCGGTGTTCCTGCTCGGCGCCGCGGTGACCGTCAATCGCCAGCAGCCACTCGCGCTATCGCTCGCCGCGGTTGCGGTGTTCGGGTTCTTTCATGGACACGCGCACGGTACTGAAGTGCCGCGCTTGCTCTCGCCCGCGGTATATGTGCTGGGGTTCGTCGCGACGACAATGGTGCTGCAGCTCGGGGGGGTGTTGGCCGGCCGGTGGCTGATTGCGTCGGCGCGGGGAAAACTGGCGCTGCGTGTTTGGGGTGCGGCGATCGCCTGCGTGGGGTTGATGTTTTTGCTTGGGCAGTAAGTCGTGGTTCGGCGGAATGAACGCGCTCCGGGGGGACTCATTTCGTTCGACCACGGCCACCCTGCGCTTTGCTCTTTTCGCGCGGATTGTCGTCATACTAAGGAAGTCCTGCCGTGCCGCCGTCATTGTTGTTGCGCTGACAGTTTCCTGCCTGAGACGAAGTCGTGCGTACCTCGCTTACGATACGGGTAAAATTTGGGCGTTATCTTTTTGTCGCCCTCGCTAACGCTACGGGCTACAAAAAACCTTCACCTAAAACTCAGATCCATGGACAACCACCGCGTCTTTGCCTACACGTTTGCCAAGATTTATTCGCTCTACGTACAGAAGGCGGAGCGGAAGCAGCGCACGCGCGAGGAAGTCGATCAGATCATCCGCTGGCTCACCGGCTACACCGCCCGTGGCTTGCAGAAGCAGATCGACAAGGAGCACGACCTGGGAACGTTTCTCGACGAAGCGCCGAAATGGAACCCCAAGAGCGAATTGATCACGGGCACGATCTGCGGCGTGAAGCTCGCCGAGATCGACGACCCGCGGATGAAGAAAATTCGCCAGCTGGATAAGCTCATCGACGAGCTGGCGAAGGGGAAGGCGATGGAGAAGATTCTGCGCGCGTGATATAATAAACGATCTTCTTGTGACCGTTTAGCCGCGACGCGCAGCGGAGTGCTTTGGCATCATGCTAAACGGCGCGGTCGCCTGCGGCTCGCGGCTAACCGTTGAAATCTTTTCCTCGTGTTCTACAACAAATGCTCCGCCGCCACGAAACGCCGCTCCGTGTCCGGTATGACGAGTGCGACCCCATGGGCTTCGTGCATCATTCGGTCTACTTAAAATACATGGAGATCGGGCGGACCGAGTTGCTCCGCGCTGCCGGCGGGTGTTATCGCGACATGGAAGCGGCCGGGCAAATGGTCGTCGTTCTGCGCATCGACATCCGCTACCGCAAGCCAGCGAAGTACGATGACCAGCTCGTCGTCGAGACCAACGTGGCCAAGGTCACCGCCGCCAAGATCGTCCACGAGTACGTCATCCGCCGCGATGGTGATACCATCATAGAAGCCGACGTCACCATGGCAATCGTCGATCGCGAAGGCAAACCGCAACTGATCCCGCAATCGATCTTCGATTTTTATGGGCTGGAGCGGGAGTGAATTATCAGCGTCGGTTTGGCATTATCTCTTTTGCGAAAGAGTCACGCTTGCCATTACAATGGTGGTAGAAGCGACTCAAGCAGGCCCGTCATTTCGGGAGCAGGTATGACGAACCTTCAACATTCCCGCAGCGGTCGAGCCTTGCGGCAAGCGATTCTGGAACTACTCGTATTGATGTTGCTTAGCACGCTTCTCGCAGCGCCATTGCGCGGGGCCGCCAACGACACGGCCATCAAACCGCTGGTGCGGCAGATGTTCGAGGCCGGTTTTAAAACCTACGATCCCGAGCCGCTGCTGAAGCACGGGCTCAACGGCCTCGGGGTTGTGCTGGACGAAATGTTTCCCGAAACGGCTGACATCAAAAAAGAAAGCACCGCGCAGCTTGCCGCGCACATCGAGCAGTTGGGCGAACCGTTGTTCGAGCGCCGCGAAGCCGCCACGGCCGCGCTCCGCCGGCTCGGTCCGGCAGGTCTGGGTGTGCTGCGAAAATCGGCGAATCATGAAGATGCCGAAGTGCGCTTGCGCGTGCGGCTCTTGATCGCCGAAGCCGAGCAGACGCAAACGCCGCCCAACGTGAATCCGGGGCTGGAGATCTATCTCGGCCAACTCCGCGACGTCGAGTGCCAACAAGCGCTCGCGCGGCGCTTGGCCAAGGCGCTGGAAACAAAGAACGACTTGGCTCTGCGACAAGAAGCCCTGCGCACATGCTTGCAGGCCATGGCGCGCTGGCCCACCGATCGCGTGCATGGCGAACTGCTGCCGCTGCTGAAACTCGACGACCCGAAGCCGGCGATCTTTGCCCTGGATACGATCGGCGGCCGCACTGGCAACGACTACGTTTCGGCCCTGCACATGGGCGCGATCGCGAGCAGCAACATGGAGCTCGTGCGCTGCGCGTTTCGTGCGCTGCCGTGCCCGGTGTCGGATGAAACCAACAAGCCGAAGATTCAAACGGTACTCGCGCATTTTTTTGACGACTCGCCCGAGTACGCGGAACTGCGCAAGGACTCGGCGTTCGTGTACGCGATGGCTTTTATCGGGGCGCGTGATTTTCGCCTGCCCGCGGCACGTTGCTGGCTGATCGACAAGATCAACCGCGGCTCGCTCGAAGCGATCAATTCGCTCGGCGATACCTACTACAGCCGCGAGCCGTTGGATCAAGAACTGCTCACGGCGCTCGAGCCGCATCTGAAGTCCGCGGACCCCAAGTTCCGCATCGTCGCGATTCGCACACTCGGCGTCTACACGGGCAAGGCGGTGCAGCCCGCGCTGCTCCGGGCGTTGGCCGATCCCGAGAAGCAAGTCTGGCAAACCGCCGGCGAGCGGCTGCGCGAGCAGCATTTGTCTTACGTAGCGGGCAAGAGCCCGGTGCCGAAGCTGCTGGAAATCGCACTGCAAAAACCGGATAATGACGCGCACCGCGTGCGGTTGGAGTTTCTCTTGAAGTCCCTGCAGCAGGCGAATCCTGAGTTATTAAAGTGGCCAGACTAGTAGTTATTCCTCAGTGCAAAGTAACCCCAGTGCTAAGTAGGGCTGCAGCAGCATGACGAACTTACGAAATTCGCAGTTCTGTCAATTCAGCCAGCGGCTTTGCTTGGTTATCGTCGGCTTTAGCTTCATGGTTTTCAGCCTTGTCCCCGCGTTGCGCGCGGCGGAAGAAACGTCGCTCGAGCAGTTGATTGGGCAAATGCTCGCCGTTGCGGATGACGCGTCGTATGATCCCCAGCCGTTGATCAAGCACGGCCTGCCGGGCATGCGCGCCGTGTTGAATCAGATCCTGCCGGAAGTGGCTGACGATCAAGAGGCCCATGCAAAGCAAACGGCGCAACTGATCAAACAGCTCGGCGATGACACATTCAAGCGACGTGAAGCGGCGTCCGCCGCGCTGCGCCAGTTCGGCGCGGCGTCGACAGAACTGCTACGTCAAGCGCTGGAGCACCCCGACCCGGAAGTTCGCGCCCGTGCGCGCGTTTTGCTGGACGAAATGGAACAGCCGAGAGATGCGAAAACTTTGCGAGGGCTGCAAATCTATCTGACGAAGCAACGAGACGACGAGTGCTTGAGAGAACTGGCGCGGCGACTCAATGTGGCCATGGAAGCGCGGCTCGACCTGACCACCAAGCAGAAAACATTGGAGATCTGCCTGCTGTCTCTTTCCCTGGCGCTGCGCGATTGTGTTCAAGCCGATCAGGTCCAAGCAGTATTCTTGCCGCTGCTGAAGCTCAAAGACCATGCGCCGGCGATTTTCGTCATGCAACACAATCGGGGCACCGCGGAATACCTGACGCCGCTGCACCGCGGAGCCTTGGCCAGCGACAGCCCTGAATTGATTCGCACCGCGTTGCGGACGATGACTCGACAGGCGGCGAACAAAGAGCATCGTCCGCTCATCAAAGCGGCCTTGGAGAAATATTTCGACGGGTCGGAGGAGTCGCGGGATTTGCAGAACGAGAATTTGCTCCGCGACGGCGACTTTTTGTTTTTGATTACGTTGGATGCCGGCCAAGATGACAAACTGGCCAAGGCCCGCCAGCGCCTGTTTGCCAAGCTCGAGAAAGGAAACCAGCTCGAGTCGTTGGCCGTCATGAAGCTGCTTGGTAATCAAGACTCGCTGCTCAAACCGATGGATCCCGAGCTGCTCGCCGCGGTAAAACCGCATTTGAAATCGCGCGATGCGCAGTTTCGTGCCTCCGCGGCGCGCTTGCTTGCGATGTATGAGAGCGAGGGTGTGCTGCCGCTCTTGCTGCAAGCTTTTGCGGACCCGGCGAGTTATGTCTGGCAGACTTCCGGCGAAAGTTTGACCAGACAACACTTGTTCCACGAGCGGAACAAGAGTCCGATACCCGCCCTGCTGAAAAACGAAATCCTGAACACGCAAAATGCGGAACACAAAGCCCGCTTGGAATTTCTGTTGCGGCATTTGCAACAAGAAAACCCCGGCCCGTTGGAATGGCCAAAGCAGGAATAGGTCCCGCGAATTTCTTTCTCGCGAGCTTGTCGAACGAACCGCGATTCGTTCGACTACTGGAGAACGACAGAACAATTCACCTTTTGGAGTGACTCGATGTCCACGCCCCCCAAGAACACAGTTTGCCTGTGGTACGAAAAGGATGCCGAAGAGGCGGCCAAGTTTTATGCCGCGACATTTCCCGATTCGGCGCTCAAGGCCGTCCACAAAGCGCCGCTCGATTTTCCCGGCGGCGGCAAGGCGGGCCAGATCCTGACCGTCGAGTTCACCGTCATGGGCATTCCGTGCCTCGGCCTCAACGGCGGCCCGGGCGTCGCGCATAGCTGGGCCTTCTCGTTTCAGATCGCGACGGCGGATCAGGCCGAGACGGACCGCTACTGGGACGCGATCATCAACAACGGCGGCGAGGCGAGTGCGTGCGGCTGGTGCAAAGACAAGTGGGGCATCAATTGGCAAATCACGCCGGTCGTTCTCACTCAGGGCGTCACCCATCCCGATCCGGTCGTTGCGCAGCGCGTCTTCGCGGCGATGATGGACATGGCGAAGATCGACGTGGCGAAGATCGAAGCGGCGCTGCGCGGGTAAGGTAGCACGGGCTGCCAGCCGTTTGTAACTTGCTAGTTAGTACCTTCGTTGGGCATCGAAAGTTAAAGAAATGTTCAAGCAACTCATCGGGATTGTTGTATCAGCAGTCATTTGTAGCAGTGGCCTTCTGAATGCGCAGGATGACAAACCGGATGAGGCCGCTTTTTCCTTTGGTGATGTCAAGTATTTTCATCGTTACACCAAAGATGAAATGCATGAATACACGCCGGCAGGACAAAGTGACTTGGACACTTGGAAGGAGATGGTCACGATTCATTACTATCGCGAGGCCAAGGATGGAGAAGCACTGGCAAAGGTCGTCAATGGCGTGACCGAAAATTATAAAGCGGCAAGAGGCATAATCGCCCGCACGGATTCCGTGCCAAAAACGAAAGACAAAGAGGCAGAGCACTTGATCGTCGTGTTGTTTGGACGGCCTGGCTTTCTCGAAGCCGCCTTTGCCAGATTCCGCATACATGAAGGTGTGGGGACAAGCGTCATTTATTCAAAGAGGTTCTACGGCAACGACATGCGCGACGCGATGAGCAACTGGCTCAAGATGAATGGCGCAGACACCGAGAAGGCGTTAATGAAATGGGATGCCATGCCAATGATTCCAGCCGCGAAGTAATGTTGAGACATCACGCGGCTGACATGGTTTTCTTTCGCAAACCATGTCGCCGTAGGCAGTCAGAAGCTGAGGAGTTGACGATGCGAAACAGAGATGCTGGTTTCGTGGCTAAGCCTTGAGGTAAATGTTTCTGGTAATCATGAGTCTTATCTGCGTCTTCTGGCCACTGCGCGGCATAGCATCCTTCTTGGACAGGTTGCCTAAAGTTGTGGCAGTAATCCAACGTGTGGTAGAGTGCAACTATCTTCAGAACTCAACCCACGGGGAGGATCTCGCATGTCAACGATGTCACGAATGCTGGCGGTGATGGTGCTCTGTCTGGCCAATGTTCGAGCGGCCGATGTCGAGATTTTGTCACTCGCCGACGCGGCCAAACAACAGGGCGCGGACAAAACGGTCACCGTCGAGTTGGTGGTCAAGGCCAGCCAGGAAATGCCAACCGGCAAAGAGTACCGGCTCGTTTCCGAAGACTCCATCTTGCACGAAGATGCGTTCGCCATTGTGTTGAGCGAGAAAGCGCGCGCCGCCCTGCCCGCCGAAGATCTCGGGAAACACTTTCAAGGCAAAAAAGTCCGCGCGACCGGCAAGGTGAGCAAGTCGATTCTCAGCAGCCGCCCGGGGTTTCGTCCGGTAATCGTGATCGACGACCCGAAGCAATTCATGATCGTGGAGACCGAAGAAAAACCCGACGAGACGACGCGCGTCAAGGCCGCGGTTCGCTTGCCCGCGGAGCTCGAATCCTTTGCGAATCGGACGTTGGAGTTGCGGCTGTATTCGATCCATCCGCTGTTGGCCGATGCGGCCGCCGACCTCGTGGAGAAATTCGAGAACCCCAAATTCACTCACACCAAGGGGCAAGCGACGGAGCTCGATGTCGAGGTCGGCGCGAAGGGCAAACTCGATCCGCAGCGGACATATTATGTCACGCTGTTTGTACTCGATGGCGATAAGCGTACGCACATGGGCGAAAAAGACGGTAAAGCTGGTCTCTGCAAAGTGCTCACCGCCGGCAACCCCCGCGAGGTGACGCTACAAGTTCGCGCGGTGAAGTGACCCGAAGTTTGGGAGCAGACTCAGCGAATCAAGGACGTTGGATTCGGGGTTATGAGGCGTCGCGAACTTTTCTGGTATTCACGAGTCTTACTTGTGGCTTCTAGCCGCTGCGCGGCACGGCATGCGGTAGCTTGCCGTGGCATCCTTGAGAAGATGATCACCCGATGAAAGACCCCGTTACAACACTCGAAGAAATCCTCCGGCGTCACAGGAACGAGGAGGTCAACCTGCGCGAGAACGAGGGTGACCGCTATTTCCTCTTCGACCGGATTTCGGATCCCGCGGATTTGGAAAAGGCTTGGTCGCTCTTTCCCGAGCACCGTGTCATTCGGGATCGCGCGGACGAGGTTGATGCGAGTTCCGAAATTGTGCCGGGGTGGGGTTACCGAGTACCACGGACGTCATTGCGGTGTTCTGACACCGATTTAACGCAGCTCGTGCGCGAGCATCTGGCGGCGACGCGACCCTTTCTCACCGATGATTGGGATGACATCGGCGAGTTCATCGACAACGGTTACAAGATCGAGCTATTGAGCGAAGGAACCGCCGAAATCCCTGAGCCGATGGAGAACGAACTCTTCATGGGGATTGATGAATCGATGAGCGATTTTCGGATTCAACACTTTCCCTACGGCAATCTCTTGGCGGAGATTCTTAGCGATTGGGCCATCTATCTGACGAAGTGCAACGAGGTAGCGCTCTACTTGCTTTGGCCGCTGCTACAGGATGTCGAAGAATTCGACCCGCAAACGCCGATCCCGGGGTTCCGCTTATGGCAGTACAATTGTCGGAAGAATTATTGGATCAAGGATGGCGATCTTGAATCGGGTGTGTTGATCGTCCAGCGGCCCGAGGCGTGATTTTATAGCCCGTAGCGTGAGCGAGGGAGAGTTCTCATCACAGAAAAAGCTCTGCTCACAAGATAGACTACAATGGAGATAGGTCTCAAAAAAATCTGGGGGGGCAGTAAATATGCGAAAACGAATAATTCTAGCATGCGGCCTACTGGTTCTGATCTACGGTTTACTCTATTTCTCGCTGGGATCGAAAGGGGGCCGAGGTTTCTTCTCGCCTGATACGCTACAAACACGCACGCAATCCGAAGTGCTATTATTCAGCGAATCATTACCACTCTATCGCAGTAGCTTTGAGTATCATCAACATGAGTTGGTTAAGTTTCTTGTTGACCAAGGTTATTGGCAACCGCGTAATGTCCCGAATCCCCAATGGATACTGCTTTTCCATTGGAATGAGATGTGGCGCGATGGATACACCTTCTTCCAGCATGAATTTTTTAGGTATAAAGTTCATTGGATCGAATGGACGAAGTCGCACCCGCAAGAGGCTGCCCAATTCTGGCCGCAGATTCTGAAACTTTTGCGCGCCGATGAGCACGAAAAAGCCGGAGAGTTGTTGGGTGAGAAGCGCATGAGGCGATAATTTACACCTCCGATCTAGACCCTACTTCGCTCCGCCCTTCGCCGCATCCACCGCAAGCGCTTCCCCGCGAATAAGTTTCGCCAGCAGCTTCGGCACCACGAATTTCGCGCGGGCCTTATCCAGCGGCTGAAATTCGTTCGTCTCGCCGACACGCAGTCGGACCATTGTTTTCAGCGCGTTCGGCGAGCCATCGAGTTGACCCTCGGGTGTCGCGGCGATCCAATCGTTGCCCGCTGTCTCGATGACCAGCCGTTCTTTGCCGGTCGTGGCGTCGCGGAACGTGAGCGAGCCATCGCGGGCGCCGATGATCAGCAACTTGCCGTCCTTGGTGAAGGCTAGGCCCGAGGCTTGGCCGTACTTCTTGGGCGTTTCGTAAATCTTCTCGCCGGTCGCGGTGTTCCACGCGGTGATGTGGCCATCGCTGGTCGAGGCGACGAGCGATTTTTCGTCGTTGGCGAACAGCAGCCTGGCAATATAGTTCTCGCAAGTCAGGGTGCGTAGTTTCTCACCCGTCGCCGCATTGCAAATCTCGACGGTTTTGTCGTTGGGGGCCGCGAGGAGCGTTTTGGCATCGCCGCTGAGTTGCACCGAATTGAGTGGGCTTTTGAAGCCGCCGATGGTCTTGATCTTGTCGCCGGTCACGGTGTTCCAGAGGATCACCGACCGATCGCCTGTGCCGACTGCGAGTGTTTTGGCATCGGCGCTGAGACTCAGGCAACGCGCGCCGTTCGGATGCACGGCGAACGAGCGCACGGGCTTGCCGCTCGCCAGGTTCCAGAGCACGGCCGTGTCGTCGGCCGAGCACGAGACGAAGGCTTTGTTGTCGGGCGTAAATTCGAGATCGTTGATGGGCGCTTTGTGGCCGGCGAACTTGGCCAGCGGCGCACCGGTCGCGGTGTTCCACGCGGTGATCAGATTGTCCTTGGATGCGACGAGCAGGTATTTGCCGTCGTTGCTCAGTTGAATCTTGCCGACGGTGTGATCTTTGAGATCGATATTTTTCAAGCGATCCCCCGTCGCCAGATTCCAGAGCGCGACGATGCCTTTGTCGGTTCTTACGGCGAGCATTTTCCCATCGCGGCTCTGGCTCAGCGCGATCAGCGGTTGCCGCGGCAAGCCCAGCGTGCGCAGCGGCGCACCCTTGGCCAGATCCCACAAGATAAGCCCGCCATCATAGTCACCCGACAGCAGCGTTTTGCTGTCCGCGGTCAAGTTCACGCTGCAGACTTGCCGCTGGAGGCCGGTCAAGGTTCGCACCTTTTCGCCGGTCGCCAAATTCACCACGTTGACGGCGTGTTCCGATGTTCCGGTCACCAGGAACTTGCCGTCGGCGCTGATCGCGGCCGCGAGGATGGACTCGTCGCTGGTGCCGAATCGCCGCGCTTTCTCCACGCCGGTCGTGTCCCAGAGATTGGCGCGATTGTCGTATGTCTTGGTGACGAGCCAGCGGCCGTCTTGGCTCAGGCTGAGTGTCTGTACCGAATCGCTGTGCACGAGGCCGCGCACTCGTTTGCCCGTCGCGAGATCCCAGACGAAGACGTTCTTGTCAGCCGCGCCGGTGATCAGTTGCTTGCCATCGCGCGAGAATACAGTACAGCTCACGCCATCCGTGTGGCCGCTGAGAAGCTGCAACTGCTTGCCGGTCGCGGTGTCCCAGACGGCGACCTTGTTTTCGAAGCCGGCACCCGCGGCGACGAATTTCCCGTCCGCGCTCAAGCACGCGCCATCGACCCGGCCTTGATCCTGGAGCTTGGGCAGCAGCTCGCCCGTGGTCAGATTCCAAAGCTCGAGCTTGTAATTCGATGCGACCAACAGCCGCGTGCCATCTTCGCTGAGACTGACGCTCTCGATGGTGCCCTCGAAATCGGTAAAGGTCCGCAGCTTATCGCCGGCCGCGTTCCACAGGATCGCCGTGCCATCGTGCGACCCGGTGACATAGAGCTTGCCGTCCGGCGTTGCATGGCTGCAATGGATCGCATCTTTGTGACCCGTTTGAATCACGGGGACGAGCGCTGGCTCGGCCGCGCGTGCCTGACCGAGTGCCAACGAGAGAGCGAACGCGAAACAGAAGATGCCCGAAATTTGACGCGGCCGCATTGCTTTGCCCTTTTCTGAGTGGTTGGTAATTGTTTGGAGTATTAGACGAGATTTTTAGGGCGGGTCAAGTTTTGCAAGGCGAAGCGTTCTCAAGACGGCGAAGTTCCCAGCCATTGCTGAGAGGGAGAACCTGACAAAGAGCACTTTGCAATTCTTGCTACTGCCGATGCACGCTGTTTAGAATATGCAGCGAGGAGGTGTCGTGCTCAAATGATGTTACTCAATCTGGAAATGTGATGTCCTCGACGGCTAAAAAATATCTGATCAATGGGCTGCTCTTCGTGGCACTCGTCGCGGGCTGGGCGTGGTACGATTTGAGCACACGTCAGGCCAAGCCTGAATTGGTCGAAGGGGTGAAGAAGCTGCTCGCCAAGGATCCTTCGCTCCAGCCGCTGTATGACGATGCGATGAAAGACGGCGTGCTCACGACGATGGAAGCCGGCAGTATCACCAAGCAGTTTCATACGAATAAGAAATAGACTCTCGTCATGATTCGCGCATAAAAAGCGCATTCACTGAAACCATGTCCGAAACCTGGCAACTCCTGGCCAACATCGTCACCGTCTTTGGGTTGCCGTTGGCGATCTATGTCTTCTTTTTTGAACAGCGCAAGGAACGCGACAACGAGGAGAGCGAAGTTTATCAGTCGCTCTCGGACAACTACCAGGAGTTCCTCCGCACGGCGCTCGCGCATCCGGACCTGCGCTTGTTTTCGGCGGATATGACTCCCGATCTCACGCCCGAGCAGCGCGAGCGGATGTTCATTCTCTTTAGCATGCTGGTCTCGTTGTTCGAGCGGGCGTATCTGCTCCTCTACGAAGATTCCATGTCGCGGGCACAAGCTCGTCGCTGGATGTCGTGGGAAGATTACATGCGCGAGTGGTCGCGACGGGCGGACTTCGTCGAGGTCCTGCCGGAACTATTGCGCGGCGAAGACCCGGAGTTCGCGGAGTACTTAAATCGCGTCGTGCATGACGAGGTTGCGCGGCCGAAGAGGGTGGCGTAGTTAAGGCGCTGGTACGAGGGAATGTTGTTTCAACCAATACGATTACTTTCGAAAGTATAAGAAGCCGGGCAGAATTAGATGTGCAGTGGACAGCTAGACTTTATCCCCCCCGTTCGGCAAATGCATCTCATCAATTTATAACAAGCGTAAAACTTGACAGTGAAATGGCAACCTAGTAACCATAGAAACTATAAGATCACAATGTCTTTAATTTTTGGGGATAAATATTCTCATCTCGTCTTTGTACCCTATCTAAGGAGTCCGCTAATGTTTCTGTTCTACGCAACGTGGATCGGGCGCAAGAAAATATTCCCAATAGTATTGCTGATATTGATCGTATTCGCGTCGACTAACCGTGGCGAGGCAGCACAAACCGTCTTTCTTGATTTCGATACCTTCACCAGTATCGATGGCTATGTTTATACTCCTGCGGATCGGGCGCTGATCAAGACGGGCTTGGAAACCATCTATGGACCGCCCGGGTTGTTTGATCTGACATTCACGACGACGCCTCCGGGGGGAACTCATTCGACAATCTATTTCAATTTTGGCGTGGGTCCGTACGGCGGAACCAGCGACCATGTTGATTTTCTCAATACGGATTCGTCGGACGATGCTTATGTTTTGACAAAACCATTACTGACCTCGATGAGCATTCCCCTCACGACGCCAAATATCTTGCGGGCGAGTACAAATATCGCAGCCCATGAGTTGGGGCATATCCTGGGGCTGCGGCATTACGATTCGTTTGGACCGCCGCTCGGAGGAATGCCCGCCGGAATTGCCGGGGGGTTCACGCCAGCTTACCCCGGTCCGACCACGGCAAGCTCGACGACCAAACACATCATGTCGCTCGCGTCGAGTGTCGGGTTGTCCCCCGGCAACTTACTTGACCCCGATATTCATCTCGGCTTTCGCGAAGCGCTCAAGCTCAAGATGGCCGGAGTTCCCATGGACTTCGAAGCGCCGGGCCTCACCACGCCGATGATGCCGCAACCGATGTCGTTCGGCTCGATCACCGTGCCGAATACGATGGCCGGGTTTCCCGATGCGGATGCCGCGGCATTTAGCACGCCGACATTTTCGGTGCTGGTCGATGTGATCTCGGGGACCATCAGCCAGGACCCAATGGCCCCGCCCGGTTCACCCGTCCTTCCCGATTATTACAGCTTTAGCGGTTCCAAAGACGAAGTCCTCACGATCGAGGTAATGTCTGAAATCACCGCCTGGCGCAAACCGGGGATGATGATGACCGACCCGGTGGTGTTTTTGCTAGATGATATGGGTTTGCCCGTCGGAACATATTTTTTCAATGACAACGAGTATGAATCGACGGATTCGCTCCTCTGGGATATCAAGCTGCCTTATACTGGAACTTACATCATCGAGGTCGGATCAGTTACTGCGTCACCGATGATGGCCGGTCCGTATGAGCTATTTGTCTATCGATACAATCCGATCCCCGAACCATCCAGCTTGGCGCTCTGCGGTATCGCTATTAGCGGATGTTTGATATTCCACCGACGCCGGTCAGGGTGCAAGTGACTTGCGTCAATGATCTGCCGAAGTACCAAAATTCGCAGCGGGGTAAGTCGTTGCTAGATTTTGCCGAACAACAATAACATGCGATATACCGAGATCTTATGAAGCTGCTTTACAAGCCAGCCGAGATACTCCATGCTACTGGTGTAACAGCTCTGTATTCTTAACACACTCTCCTTTCATGGCAATCTAGGAACTAACCCCGATGAAGATTTTCTTGGTGCCCACTGGGATCGTCCTGTTTTGTTTGTCTCTCTTCAGCCTTGACGCTGGTCTTGCCAGAGCCGCCGAATCAACGGACCTGCTCGCCGGCGAACTCACCAAGAACTGGGACACCACGGGCAATTGGGAACTCAAGGACGGTGTCGCGGTCCTCACGCCGCGCCCGGGCGAGAAAGGCTGGACGCGCTGGGCCATGTATCTCTGGTCCAAGCAAGAGTACAAGGACTTTGAAATCGAGTTCGACTACAAGGTCGAAAAGGGGGGCAACAGCGGGTTCTACTTCAACGTCGGCGACAAAAATGATCCAGTCAAGAAAGGGATCGAGGTCCAGATCTTCGACTCGGCGAGCCAGCCCGACAGCAAGCCGCTCAACGATCACGACAGCGGCGGCATCATCCCCGGCGTCCCGCCGACGAAGCGCGTCGCCAAAGCGGCCGGCGAGTGGAACACGATGCATGTCACCGTCCAAGGGGGCAAGGTCATCGTCAAACTCAATGGCACCACGATCAATGAACTCAAGCTCGACCATCCCAAGATCAAGGACCGCCCCGATCATGGGTTCATCGGGTTTCAGGATCACGGGTTGCCGCTGTCGCTGAAGAACATCAAGCTGAAGGCGCTTTAAGGATGCTTGCACTTTGTCACAACGACTGGCTCTCCCAGTGCTTTTTCGTTTGGGGTTTTGCGTGATTTTTCACTGGCGAATCCAGGGACCCCCATCCGAACTGAAAGCTTTGTCAGAACAATAGTTTTTAAGCAACTTGTGGAACGAGCCGTCGAAATCTTTGTCGCGATTACCGCGCTGGCCGTTGGCGCTTCGCACTTGGCGCGGCCGCACGATTGGGCTACGGTGTTTCGCCAGTTGCACGGCTGCGGGCGGACGGGGGCGATCGTCAATGGTCTTGGCTCACTTCTAGTCGGCGCGGCGATTGTTGCGGGGCATGGCTCATGGGCATGGCCCGGCGCGGTACTCACGGGACTCGGCTGGCTCCTCGTGGCCAAGGGCGTGTTGTGTCTGCTCGCGCCGGAACTAGCGCTCCGCTCCATGGCCCGCGGCGCCGATTCACCGCGCGGGTTCATGTTGGCGGGAATCTTTTGCCTGTTGATCGGCGGTTGGGCTTGTTACTGTCTCAGGGGATTGGGTAACGAGTGAAGAGTTTCAGGCACTTTTAGAAAATCGTACCGCGGCAACATTGAAGTTGATTTTCCTCCCTGAACTGGATATAATCATCCAATTCACTTGCCATCTGACGTTTCATCCGCGTTAGAGCACGTGAGCCCAATTCTTTTGAGGGAGCGGAGGAAACCGATGTCACGCCGTTGGTTTATTCTGATCTGTTTCACGGTTTCGCTGGTGTTGCCGACGCTAGTGCGCGCCGCCGACGAGTTCGAGCGCCCGCCTATTCGTTACAGCACCAGCACGCCCGACAATCGCATCTCGCAGCTGCAAGCGCAGCTCGACAACGGCAAAGCCGAACTGAAATACGAACCGCGGTTTGGGTATCTGCGCGGTGTCTTGAACGCGCTCGGCGTGCCGGCCGAGTCGCAAACGCTCGTCTTCTCGAAAACCAGTTTGCAAGTCCAGCGCATCTCGCCCGCGACGCCGCGCGCGATTTACTTTGGCGACGATGTCTACGTCGGCTTCTGTCAGAACGGCGATGTGCTCGAAGTCTCTGTCGCCGATCCACAACTCGGCGCCGTGTTCTACACGCTCGAACAAAGCCGCAACAAGCCAGTGAAGTTCGTACGCCAGACGGACAACTGCCTGATCTGCCACGGCTCGTCGCGCACCGAAAACGTCCCGGGACATTTGGTTCGCTCGCTAATGGTCAACAGCAGCGGCCAGCCTTTGCTCTCCGCTGGCAGCCAAACCGTCGATCACACGACGCCCTTCGCCGAACGCTGGGGCGGGTGGTACGTCACCGGCAAGCACGGGGCGCAGAAGCACCTGGGCAATCTGATCATCCAAGGCCGCGAAGTCCCCAAGCCGCTCGACAACAGCGCCGGCCTGAACCAGACGACGCTGCCCGAGCAAGTGAACGCCGAGCGTTATCTCGGCGCGCATAGCGATCTGGTCGCGCTCATGGTCCTCGAACATCAGGTTCTTGTTCACAATCGGATCACCAAGGCCAACTTTACGGCGCGCTCGGCCTTGGCCTACGACGCGGAAATGAAAAAAGTTCTCGGTGAGCGCGAGGGGAAGTACCTCGACAGCACCGTGCGCCGCTTGCACGGCGCGGCCGATGAATTGCTCGACGCGCTGCTCTTCGTTGACGAAGCGAAACTGACCGAACCGGTAAGCGGCACCTCGGGCTTCGCGGAAGTTTTTGCCAAGCAAGGAACCCGCGATCGGCAAGGGCGATCACTGCGGGATTTTGACCTGCAGTCGCGGATGTTCAAGTATCCGTGCAGTTATCTGATCGAGTCGCCGACGATCGCCGCGCTGCCGGAGGAGTTGCAGGAGTACCTTTGGGCACAATTGGACCGCATCTTGCGAGGCGAAGAAAAAAGTGAGAAATACGCCCACCTCAGTGCCGAAGATCGCCGCGCGATCCGCGAGATTTTGCTCGAAACGCTGCCAGCGGTTACAAAGAACTGGAAGCCCGACGCGTCAGCGAGGGAGTGAGTTGCAAAAACATCCGGGTGGCCTGGGACGAACGAAGTGAGGACCCGGGAGAGTTGACGTCGAACCTTGCATGGTATTTTGCACAAGATATCGGCGACCACTCTGCCGGGTCCTCCCGTTGGTCGTCCCGGCCACCAATGTTGTATTCTCAATCACGAGGGGAACACGATGCATCAAATACCTTTAACACTGTTCCTTATTGCGGTCAGTGCATTACTACTCTTGGCCGCGGAACCAATGCCGCCTTCACTCACCGTCTCCGACCTGCAACACAAAGAAGACACGGCCACCGTCGAGCAAGCCGAGAACAAAGCGACACTGCGTGTGAAGTGCCCCACCGGCATCGGGTACTGCACCGTGAGGGGTGAGAAAGGCAAGTGGCCGGACGAAGTCGTTTTGTTCCTCGAAGGGCTCGACGAACTCGAACAATTCAGTGTCACCGCCGGCCGCATCGCGGCGCACGGCTCGCGGAAATCGTCGGGCCAGATCTGGTTCGACTATCTACCGACCGAAGGGAGCAAAGAAAAAAGCTCGCACATCGGGACGCTCGACATCAAGATCGAACGCGAAAAGGATGGCATCCGCGTCACGTTCCCGCGACTCCTGTTTGCCGATGCCGAGAAGGTGAAACTTAGTTGGATCAACTGGCTGCGGTGATGCCGTAGCACGGGCTTCCAGCCCGTGAATTTCTATCTTGGGCCGGAAGCCCAAGTCACGTTGATTGGATCAATCGCTTTACTGGAGCGTCGCAATAGCATTGAACTTGGATTAAGATTTGAGCTTCGTCTTCGTTCCTTTCCTCTGCCTATTGCATGCCTCCCGCGAGCACCCGATGTCCGACTTCCTTGACATGGCCCGCGACCCAAAATTTCGCGGCCATTTCGAAAAGCTCCTTCGCCTTGCCGCGGCGCGGGGCGATGCAGATCTCGTCGCTGAACGGCTCGGCTGGGGCATCGACCCGAATTGCCGATCGAAGCGCATGCGGACGCCGCTGATTATCAACGTCGGCGGCAGTTGCCCCAGCGTCCCCACGGTCCAGGCACTCCTCAAAGCCGGCGCGGACCCCTCGCTGACCGAAGACCGCGGCTATTCGGCGCTCGATCTTGCGCGGCGAAAGTTTATGAAGTTCAACGGCAAGGCGCGCAAGAAACCACGCCCTAGCCCTTCGCTCGACGAAAACGGCCAATTGCAACTCGATCCCGAGGAGCAAGCCGAAGTCGACAAGCTGCGCGAAGAAATCGGAGACCCCGAGTTCATTCGCATCTACTGGAAGGAACGCCTCCGCGCGGCAAAGCGCGTCTTCAACGACCCCGACCAAATCGAACGGATCGTCGAAATCCTCGAAGCGACGAATTCGCAACCCGACGCGTAAACGAGGGCAAGCCGCATTTTGTAGCCCGTAGCGTTAGCGAGGGCGACAAAATGCAAACATAATACGAAACACGGAGGGGCGGAGGAAATTCAGAGCGGCACAGAGAAGAGAGAAGATTTTGCCGAAAAAAAAGCAAAAACAGCAAAGAGGAAAATAAAAAAATCTTTCCTCCCTTTTGTGATTCTTGCTTTTTTTGTGGCAAAAATTCCCTGCATTCTGTTTTGTGAATCTTGTGTCTCTTTGTGGCAAACACGTCTCGACGCTTGGGTTAAAACCCAAGCCACTTACGCTCCATCCGGAATTTCCGGTTCGACCAGGTGCGCCAACTGCACGAGCGACTCCTGCCAGCCGAGGTAGCACATCTCGGTCGGAATCATCGCCGGGATTCCTTCTTGCACGACGTTCAGTTCCGTGCCACAAAGTACCTTCTTCAACGTCACCGTAGTAATCATCGTGCCGGGCAAGTTCGGGTCATCGAACGCGTCGGTGTAGCTCAGTTTTTCATTCGGCACGAGTTCCAGGTACTTGCCGCCGAACGAGTGCGCGTGGCCCGTGCCGAAGTTGATGAACGACATCTTGAACCCGCCGCCGACCACCGCGTCGAGCGCATGAACCTGGCACAGAAACCCAAACGGCGGCAGCCAGCGAGCCATCGCGTCGCGGTCGAGAAAGGCTTTGTACACACACTCCGGCGGAGCTTTGAGGACACGATGCAAACGAACGGTGCCGGTGGGGGCGGACATAGGGTTGAACTCCTTAGGAAACGAATGAGTTGCGTGCTTTCACCATCTAGTCGAACAATGAATCGGGCATTCGACAAATGGGAGACGAACTTGTTCGGTCTTATTTATGCTGGCCGTCCTGTTATCTCTTTTTCTTTCGCACGAGAATTGGATTGACGCTTTTGACACAATGACCCATTCGGGTGGCTGGTTGGTGTTGAGGCCAAATTCATCAGCATAAACTGTTGAATGATGAATCTCACTGGGAAAACGCATATATCAGTATAGAGCTAGGTAATCCGGCATTTACTATTTGCCAAATTTCCAAAAATATCATTTGCATTCTGCTTGGCGAACCGCGAAGCTACGCGTTAGTACTGAATTTCGGACGGCCATATCCTTTGTAGAAGGAGGACGCTAATGAACCTTACCACAACCCAAGGCTCTCTCCGCGCGCGCATCGCGTGCGCGTTGGCAGCCGTTGCGCTCGCTATCCTGAGCGCCTCTTCTTTATCAGCCGCCGGGCCCGATGTCACGCGCATCAAAGGGACCCAGGCCAAAACCCTGCTCGGGGATGGTACAGGGATTGTTATCGGGGTCATCGACAGTGGTGTTGATGACACTCATCCGGCATTGACGGGGAATGTGACGGGCGGATTGCCGCGGCTGAAAGCGGAAGCGAACTTTGTAACCACTGAACCCGGCAACACTGGGGACGATGTCTTTGGCCATGGCACAGCCGTGATGGGCGTCATCGGGTCGCGGGATGCGACCTTCTTTAGCGTGGCCACAGATGCAAGGTACATCAACGCGCGGGTCTTGGACAACAATAATAGCTTCAGCACCGACGCCTGGGTCGTCAATGGCGCTGGCTTCGCGCTCAACAATGGCGCGAATCTGATCAATATGAGCTTGGGCTACGGGAATTTCAACACCAGCGGTTTGAGCAAGTTAGCGCTGATGTCGGATTACATTTCTTCGGAGCTCCGCATTCCAGTCGTCGTCTCCGCCGGCAACAACGGCAACACGGCGAATCCCAAACCGCAAGGTCCCGGCGATGCGTACAACGTCTTTAGCGTCGGGGCCACGCAAGCCAACACATACAACAAAATTGTCGGTTTCAGTTCTTACGGTCCGACCACCGATGGCCGCGTCAAACCCGACATCAGCGCGCCGGGCCAATCGATCAATTCGGCGAACGACGATTGGGAAACGCAAGCAGATTTCCTGCAGTTTAATGGCACCAGTTTCGCTGCTCCGAACACCACGGGGATTCTCGCAGCACAGATGGAGTACGGGAACACTCATGGACTCTCGATCGATCCGCTGATTCTAAAAGCCACGATGCTGAACTCGGCGGAAAAGATTAACGATCGAAACAACGCCGCTTGGGAACCCAATGCTTCGAGCTCGGGTGGGGGATTGCTCACTGTCACCAGTCCCTTAGACAGTCAATCGGGTGCCGGCCAAGTGGACGGCTTGAAGCTCTACCAACAATATTCCGCGGGTGAGTTCGCGCCCGGCGTTGTCCCCGCCGTGGGTTGGGATCTGAATACGGTCATCGGAAATGACTCGCAGGATTACTACCTGGGCACGCTGCCGCAAAATAGTACGTTCGCGGCGACGCTAACGTGGTATCGCAAGGTCGGTTGGACTGACAACGGGAATGGCATTATCGACTCGCCTGACACGTTTGCGGTCACCGAGACGTTGGACGATCTGCAACTACGGTTGTATTTGAACAGTGTCGAGGTTGCCCGCTCGGTTAGCAACGTGGACAACTTGGAGCACTTGTCCATTAGCAATTTGGATGCCGGTTTCTATTCACTGCGCGTGATCCGAAACTCGGGTGGCGGAAACAGCGAACAGTACGGCTTGGCTTGGGCCACGGCTGTCCCTGAACCGGGAACAATCGCCCTAGTGGCATGTGTGGCCCTCGGTCTCGTGGGCCGTATGTACGGCCGCCGCAAGCTGGTTTAACAAAAAGAGGGTTCAAATTTCATCGCGTGGCAGGACTTAGTAGTGCAAGCCTTAGTCCAACTGCACATGCCCCCCGGTCATTGACCATTGGTATCTACACAAGTTTCCATCTTTGATTGGAAGCTGCAAAATCTTCGTTTTTTCCACTCCCAAAGACGCCGTGCCGACGCAGCCGCATCCAAAGTGGCCTTCTCACCCCGTGAGAAGGAAGAAGGAACTTGGCGTGACGTCGGATACAAGTCAACGCGTGAACTAGCGCAGTGGTTTTCCCTGCTCGCGGGGCGAGCAGGCCACTTTGGGGGCCGTATTCTTGGCTCAGTGCGAAGTAGATACCAATGGTCATTTATCGGGGGCTAATGTCTTTTCGCCAACCACCCACTTGCGAATATCTTCGACCGCCGGCACGACACAGCCGCCGTGGTCTTTGCCGGGGTAGCTGCGGAACTCGACGGTGTTGTGGTCCTTGACCGTGTTGAGCATCGCGGCGAGAAGCTGGTTCTCTTCGACGCGCGCCGGCCATTCGACCTTCGGATCGCCGCAGAGCAAATACAGCGGCGGCAGCTTCCGCGCCGTGTACGACAGCGGCGCGTACTCGTTCAGCGTAATCGGGTTGTCGCGGCGTTGATTCTCGGGCCGCTTCCAGCCCTCGGCCCTTTTCCCATCAGCCTTGCGCGGCATCTCGGCGATTTCGTAATGCGTCGTCGCTTGGCCGCTGACGGAGTACACGCCGGCCAGGTCCGTGTTCTTGCGTTCGTGCGCGGCGAGGTACTCTTCGTTCATTCCGATCATCATCGACAAGTACCCGCCGGCCGAATGACCCGCCACCGAGACGCGTGCACGATCGCCGCCGTGTTGTTCGATGTTGGCAATCGCCCAATTCACCGCGGCCGCGGCGTCCTGGATCACTTCGCGCGGCGTGGCCTTGGTCAGGAACCGATAGTTGGCCGCGACGACGATGATCGGCTGATTCTCAAAACCGCGGGGCCGCGCCTTGTTCCCGCCCGTCAGTCCGCCGCCATGAAACCATACCACGACGGGCAGCTTTTGCCCCTCGTCATGCGCCGGAATATAGACATCGAGCTTGCAGCGCTCGGCGCGGTACTCGAGATCGCCCGTGCCAGGCGCGTCGGGGGCGTAGTACGCGATGTCCTTGACGATCTTGGCCGGCGGGTCTTTGGCGAAGGCCGTGGCGAGGCAAAGCCAAAAGGCGAGAAGCGAAAGCGAGAGTCGTAACGTGAGCGAAGTGTGTGACATAATTCGGTCGCAGGTAAGCAAAAGGAGGGCAAGTTTTGCGGCGGGGAATCTTTACAGTAGAATCGGGAAGCTGGCAGGTCAAATCGGGAGAATTTCGCCGTTATCAATCATTTTTATTTTAAGCTGGGACAGTTGCTGAAATGCAAACAACACTCCACTATTCGGAAGCTCTCGTTCGCAAAGCAATCAAGACATTCTGGTGGCGTAAGACGGGTTGGTCTTTCTTTATTCCAATGCTGCTATTGTGCGGCTTTCTTTGTTACGAACTTTGGCAGGGGAACTACAATTGGTGGGTGGGAGTATTAGGGGCAGTACTGGCTCTGGCATTCGCCACGGCCGCGGTCTTGTACGTTGTGCATTTTCGTGGAGCGATCACGCGCTTTCGCCGCATGCAGAAACCCGAGGCCCTGTTCGAGATGGGCGAGGAAAAGTTTCGGCTCAGTTCCGACGTCGGCACGACGGAACTTGTTTGGAGTACCATTACTGAGGTCTGGCGGTTCCCAGAATTTTGGCTGCTGTTCTTTTCGCCCGCACAGTTTTCAACAATTCCGATTGTGGATCTACCGCAGGAGGCGCAGGAGTTATTGCTCGCGAAAGTAACCGCCTGCGGAGCGAAAGTCTCGTGAACAAGAATTCGCGGGCAGAACTAACCTGATCAACTTAGCCCAGCCTTGACCACACTACCTCAAATTTAAAACAAAACATGAAACACCTCCTCCCGCTTCTCACCGCACTCACCTTCCTCACCCCTGCCCGCGCCGCGGACCCCAAACCGGTGCGCGTCTACATCCTCGCCGGGCAATCGAACATGGAGGGCCAAGGCTTCATCGCCGCCGAGGCAAAACGCAACGAAGGGAAAGGCAGCCTCGAATACCTCGTCAAGCAACCGGCCACCGCGGCCAAGTTCAAACCGCTTGTCGATGACGCCGGCAAGTGGCGCACGCGCGACGATGTCTTTATCACCTACCTCGATCGCAGCGGGCCGCTGACCGTGGGTTACGGCGCAGGGTCTAACAAGGAAAAGATCGGACCCGAGCTCGGCTTCGGCTGGGTCGTCGGCAACGCCGCGGACGAGCCGGTGCTGTTGATCAAATGCGCGTGGGGCGGCAAGAGCCTGGGCGTCGATTTTCGCCCGCCGAGTTCCGGTCAGCCGCCGTACTCGCTTGGCGAAAAGCAAGACGCCGCGATCAAAGAGGATCCCAAGATCGTCGGCAAGTATTATCACGAGATGATGGACCTGACCAAGGCCGCGCTGAAGAACGTCAAAGAACTCGTTCCCGGCAGTGACGGCAAGTATGTGCTCGCCGGCTTCGCCTGGCATCAAGGTTGGAACGATCGCGTCAACGAGAAGTTCGTCCCCGAGTACGAAGCGAACATGGTCAATTTCATCAAGGATGTGCGCAAAGAACTCGACGCGCCGAATCTGCCGTTCGTGATAGCCGAGACGGGCATGACGGGGCCCAATGAAATGCACCCCCGCGCGTTAGCGCTGATGAAAGCCCAAGCCGCGGCCGCCGCGCATCCGGAGTTCAAGGGCAACGCCGCGTTCGTCAAAACCCAAAACTTCTGGCGCGAAAAAGAAGACTCGCCCAACAGCCAAGGCTACCACTGGAACTGCAACGCCGAGACGTACTACCTGATCGGCGAAGGCCTCGGTGAGGCGATGCTCAAGTTGGAAAAGAAATAACGTGGCATCCTGTAGGTCCCGCTGTCCCCAGCGGGACCTAGGGCGCGAGTTGACCAAGGAACTTGTGCAATCGTTCGACGTCAAGCGGCGCTCAAGGTCCCGGCCGGAGGCCAGGACCTACTTGTGGTTTCGCACTCGCGTTCGTTGTATAGTGACGGCAGCCCAACCTTCCTCACTTGGAATTCCACCCATGCGAATCACCCTAGCCGCTCTCTGTTGCCTCTTCGTCTTTAGCGTCACCCTCCGCGCCGCGGAGACGAAGCCGAACATTCTGTTCTTGCTCAGCGATGACCACAGTTATCCGTACCTAAGCACCTACGGCGATGCGAATGTCAAGACGCCGGTCCTCGACAAACTCGCCGCCGACGGGATCAAGTTTCATCGCTTCTTCACTGGCGCGCCGCAATGCGTTCCCTCGCGGGCGACGTACATGACCGGCAAGTCGCCCGTCGCCGCGCGGATGACGCGGTTCTCGGCCGCGCTCCCGCGCGACGAGGTCACCATTCCCGAACTGCTCCGCGACAAGGCCGGCTACTACACGGGCATCTGCGGACGGAGTTTTCACCTCGATGGCTCCGCGCAGTCGCCGGCCGTCGCACGCGTCTACGCCGAGAACAAGTTGAAGACGTTCAACGACCGCGTCGATTTCCTGCAAGGCTCGCCTGACGATCAGGTCGCGGCGCAGCTCGAAAAATTTCTCGACGCGAAACCGGCGGACAAGCCGTTCTTCATGTGGGCGAATTTCAGCGACCCGCACCATGTCTGGAACGCGCCGGCGAAATATCGGCCCGATCCGGCGAAGCTCAAGGTGCCGGGCCACTTGCCCGACTTGCCGGGCGTGCGCGAGCAGTTGGCCGATTACTGTGCCGAGGTGAACCGCCTGGACGAAACGGTTGGCAACGTGCTCGAAGTGCTGCAGAAGCGCGGCCTGCGCGACAAGACGCTGATCGTCTTCGCCGGCGACAACGGGCAAGCGCTGCCGCACGGCAAAGGCTCGCTCTACGACCCCGGCTCGAACGTGCCATTTGTCGTTTGCTGGCCCGGCGTCGTGAAAGCCGGCGGCGATTCGCGCGCGCTGCTCAGCGGCGAGGACCTGGCTCCGACGCTCTTGGCCGCGGCGGGTGTCGCGGCGGACAAGAAAATGACCGGCGTCAGTTTCTTGCCGCTCCTCAAGGGTGAATCCTTCTCGCCCCGTAAACATATTTACGTCGAACGCGGACCGCATGGTTCGGCACCGGTGACGGTGAATGCGACGAACGCGCCGTACGATCTCGGCCGCGCCGTGCGGAGCGATCGGTACAAGTTCATTTACAACTGCACACCCTGGATTCCGTACGGCCCCGTCGATTCGGCCGGGGGTGCGTTGTGGAAGGAGATGCAAGCGGCACACGAGGCGGGCACACTCGCCGCGCCTCTCGCGAAGACATACTTCACGACACCGCGTCCGGTGTACGAGCTGTACGATTTGCAAAGCGACCCGAGTGAGTTGGAGAATCTGAGCGGCAAGCCTGAAGTTGCCGAGGTCGAAAAAGAACTGCGCGAGAAGCTCGCCGAGAAGATGATCCTCGACCAGGATTACCTGCCGCTGCCCGCGCTGCTTGGTGACGACGGCCAGCAGCCGAATCGACCCGGCAAGGGGAAAGGAAAGATGAAGTAGCGTGGGCTTCAACCCACGCGTCAAACAATGCTCCACTGCGCGTCGCGGCTAAACGGTTTATTGAAGAGCTTGATTTCTTTTACTCACAACCCAAAACTCACAACCAACCCGCCATGCCCCACGTCTACCTCTACAACACCTGCGGCGAACTCGTTGGCCCCATTGATGTCCCGAAGCTCGAGTTGAGCGATGCCGAATGGCGCGAGCGATTGTCTCCGGAGCGGTTTCGCATTTTGCGGCACTCCGGCACCGAAGCGCCGTTCTGCGGCACGCTGCTCGACAACAAAAAGGAAGGCGTCTACGCGTGCGCCGGCTGTGGGCTGCCGCTTTTTTCCAGCGCGCACAAATTCAACAGCGGCACCGGCTGGCCGAGTTTCTTCCAGCCGGTCGCCGACGAGAACGTCCTTGAGAAAGCCGACCACAGCCATGGCCGGACGCGCGTTGAGATCAACTGCGCCCGCTGCGACGGCCACCTCGGCCACGTCTTCCCCGACGGCCCGCCGCCGACGGGTCGCCGGCATTGCCTGAACAGCGAATCGCTGGTCTTCACGGCGCAGGATGAGCTGGCGAAGCTCGCCGATCCAGCCGCAGGGTAAATCCCCGCGCCTCGGCAGCGCTAGTCAGCGCCGTTTAGCGGCGACTCGAAGAGGAGCTTTTTTTGCCACAAAGAAACGCAAAAGACACAAAGAAAATGCAGGAGAGTTTTCGCCGCAAGAATAACAAAGAGAGCAAAATAAGAAACGCATCGATTGATCTTCAGTGCCAATCCTTGCCGCAGGAAAAACATTGTTTCGCCAAGGGCGTCCGAAGTTTACGCCAGCAATGCGGACAACGTGGAAGCCAAAAGTATTTCCAAGCACGCGCACAAGGAAGCGCAATCACAGAACCTAACACAATGACAACGATCCAAAAAAGATAAAGCGGCAAAAGCAGCAGCCAAAGCCACCAAGACACGGGACCGGTCGTCCAAGAGACTTTGCCCGTGGCATCGTTGACAAAAAAACGCTCTCTCTGAAAAGAGGATGGTAGATAAAAAGTAACCATCCAGTTGCCCTGAAGTTGCTCACGCGGGGAACGTTTGAGAATGTCGAAACTGGAATCCTCGATCAAGATCGCGAGGACATTGGAGCCAAGCTCTCGCCCATGACGCTCGGCCAATTTCTGACAAGCGGCGATCGCTTCGGCTTCGGTCATGGTGAAAGACTCTAACTCATCCCGGTAACAATCCCGCCTAGGGGCTGACCCTGGCGCATGACGATGTACCCACGGCGCATCCCCAGATAGGAGCGCACATGAAACTCGAACGGCCAGATTTTATCGCGGGGTTGCATTTGGGAACAGAGTTGTTGCTACTCGACTTTGAGATTTGGGCTTTGCAGTTGCTCAGCAACAGCGTTGGGATCAATTGACCTGCGCAGAAAACGGAACCACGGCAGACCGCGTCGCGCCGCCTGTTGCCAAAAATCGGTGTATCGCTGAATACCGTCTTGATTTTGCATCAACAGTATGACCTACGGTTTCGACGGCGGGATGACCTTGAGCTGCTTCTTATCCCAGCCGAGTTTTTCTTGCACGGCCAACGGGTACGCAAATGCTTGGAGTGGATCAAATTCCTCTTTTTTATCTAGAGACACCCAGAGCATGCCAACGCGCGTGCGCTCCGCCACGAGTGCCACGGTCGTAGGCAGATCGAGCACTCGCTCGATGTTGAATAAGATGGGCCCGTCGCGATGCGTGTGCGGCAGATCGATCAGCATCAGCGAATCAACCTTTGGTTCGAATAGGGCTGTGTAGAGTGCGATGCCTGCGGTATCAGCGCCCCACCCTTCGAGCATGATCCCTGACTTGTCCAGGCCCTCGATCGAACGCAGCGCTTGCAACCCGCGGCGCACATCGTAGATTTGCTGACCCGCGAGTGTTTGACCTAAGACTTGATAGCGTCGGCGCAACTGCGTCTCGGCTTTGGGTTCAAGTTTGACGGCCGCGCGGCCCATATGGCGCGGCGAGATGTAGGCCGAAGCGATCGCGATTTTTGATAAGGCCTTTTGCCTGCTAGGCCAAAGTTTTGATTCGGGATCAAGTTCTGGATCTTCGAAAGTTTCGATGCCATGCAAGGCTTTTCCAAATGGCTTGGTGTAAGCAGTCAGAAACACACTCCAACCCGCTTGGTCCATCACATGGACATCGATCGTGATCGGGATGATCTTGGGATCGGCTGGCTGCGCGACATACAGCCGCAGCTCGATCCCCTCGGTGCTCGTGTAGTCCCACCCGCGGAGTCGCACGCCCTCGGCCTGTTCGTCGAAGACCAGCTTCATGTTCAGTGGCGCGTCCTTCTCCGGCCAGCCGCGAAACGTCCGCTCACGAAGTTGCTTGAGCCACTCCTCGCGCTGCGCTTGCCATGCCTCTTTCGATTCCAGCACCTTCGGCTCTGGCGCTTTCGCGACGAACGTCTCGTGAATCTTGGCGTTGATCGAATCCTCGGGGAGCTTGTCGAAGACCTTCAGTTCTTCGAATGCGAAGAGCTTTTCGGCCGGGATCGTGATTGGGCGTTCGTGGCCTTGCAGATGCTTGTTGAACCAGCGGAAGGCCGGGATTTGAATCTCTTGGATGTCCTTGTGTCCGCCCGGTCCGATCGCGAGCGCGATCTTGTCGGCCGCGCCGTTCATTTTGTAAATGCGTCGCGCTTCTTCAAAGATGCGCACGACGCCGTCGAGCGGAAAGATCGGGTCGCTATCGGTGTTGACGATCATCAGCGGGCGCGGCGAGACGAGCGCGGCGACCGTCGCGTAGTCCCATTGCTCGGTGTTGTGCAGGAACATGCAATCGCAATGCCCCTCGATGCAGCCATCGACAACGTGGTTTTCCAGGTCCGTGATGCCGGCGCACGGCGCGGCGCATTTGATCCGCTCGTCGAGTGCGGCGATCCACCAGCTATACGCCCCGCCGCCGCTCCGGCCCGTGACGCCGAAGCGCGTCTTGTCGACCTCGGGCCGCGTCTCGAGATAATCGAGCGCGCGGATGCAGTTCCAAGCCTCGACGCCCGCCGGCACGTAGCCGCGATTGATCCACCACCACATGTTGAAACGATGCGTCCCGTGATGAATCCCCTCGATCTCGCCGAGCTGCAGCGAATCGAGGATGAGGCAGACATACCCATTGCGGGCGAACCAAAGCCCGTGATGCTGGTACGCGGTTTTGTTGCCGAGGCTGACGTTGCCTAGCTTCTTTTGGCTATGGCCGCAGAGGTAAAGGATCGTCGGCAGCGGTTCCTTGACGACCTTCGGCCGGTAAAGATTCGCGGTGACGTACAGCCCTGGGCGCGATTGGAAATGAATCTTCTCGACGACGATGTCGCCCTCGGGCGTGTTCTTTTCCAGCGTCCCAGTAATGACGGGTTTCAGGTCGGTCTTCTCCGGCAGCGGCGCGAGGCCGAGCATGTCGAAGAGTTGTGCGCGCAGGATCGGCTGTTGTTGCTCCCACTCTTGACGCGAAGTGATCGCGGCAATGCCGGCGTTGCGCTGGCGTAGGGTTTGAAGACGAAAATACTCTGCGTGCAGCTTGTCGCCGCGCGTGGTGTCGGGCGGAGCGCTGTGTGCAGACGCTGCGCAGAAAATGCTAAGCAGCAAAGCGATGAGTAGTTTGAGTTTCATTGATGGATAAGTTGGAAAATAATCGGTTAGCCCCGAGCCGCAGGCGAGGTATTACGGCAACTCGCTCCACTGCTGCAAATACGCCAAAACATCGGCGATTTCCTGCGGATTCAGCGTCTTTTCGATTCCCTCCGGCATCAGCGACCTGCGCGTGTTCACGAGCCCGTCGGGTTCGATGTCGCTGCGCGTGATCGTGTCGGTTTGATTCTCCGCGCGGCGGAGCGTCAGGCTGTTCGCCGATTCGGCGGCGATGAGGCCGGTGAGCGTTTTGCCGTTGGTGAGCGTGACGGTGTAGTTGACGAAGTTCGCGTCGATCGCGCCGTTGGGATCGAGAATGTCGTTGAGCAACATCGCCGGCGTCTTGGTGCGCAGACCGTTCAGGTTCGGTCCGACCGCGTGGCCGATGTCGCCGACGCGATGACACTGGGCGCAGGTGCCACGGCCGCGAAAGAGTTCCTGTCCCCGTTTCGGATCGCCGGTTAGTTTCAGCGCCGCTTGGTATTCCTTGACGACCGCTTGCCGTTCGACGGTTGGCACGGCGGCAAAGATCGCCGCCGCGCGCTCGCGGATGTCGCGTCGCCGATGGGTGAGGAATGCTTGCCGCGCGGCATCCACCGCGCGCGGCTCGATCGTGCCGCTTTCGATGGCCGCGAGCAATGCCAGTGTCCGATCTTGCTGCGCGAGGAGCGCGTCCAGCGCCGCCGCTTGATACTCCGGCGACTTGTCCCACGCAGCGACAAGCGCCGGCGCTACCTCGGGCTTCGAAAACGTCGCCAGCGCGCGAACTGCCGCGATGCGCACGCGCGGGTCGTACTTGGCTTGCAGGAGTTCCGTTAGAACCGGCTGCACCTTGGCCCAATCGAGCTGCGCGCAGTCGGCAATCGCCGCGAGCCGCTCGCCCGAGGCGCTGATCCCTTCGCTGGCTTTAACGAGACTCTCGTCCGCGAGTTTGTTCACCTTATCGGCGAGCGATTTATCGGTCTTCGGCAAGCGGGCGAGGACCGCCGGCAATTGCTCTCCGCGGCGCGTCGCCCCGTCGATGAGTCCCCGACGCACGGCGAGTTGAATCTTCCGCGCGGAGTTGCCTTTGATCGCGAATGCCGAGTCGAGCAACAACGCGAGTTCTTCCGGATCGCGCCGCGCGGCCACAACCGAAGCGAGGTCGCTGAGGACTTGCAGCTTGTCCGGTGTCAGCAAGACTCGAAACGCGGATTGATCACGAAGCAAATACTTGACCAGCTTTCCGCTGCGCGTGGCGACACTGCTCAAGACTGCAAGCCGAACTCGCGGGTCTTCGTGGTATTGTTCGAGGATTGAAACGAGTGGCGGCAGGATCCGATCATCATCGAAGTAACCGCAACTGGCCGCAAACTGACAGGCGATCATCGCGTCCGAAACATATCGCGCGTCATACTTACTCAGGAATTCCTGAAAATCCGATTCACACAAACGCAAGGCAAGAATTTTGATCCTCGGGTCAGAAGCCCCGCTTGCAAGATTGATCAAATGAGCATTTGAAAGTAATCCTCGCGCATGAAATAGAGCAGCATATCTTAAATAACCAGCTACATATTCCTCTGAAACGATTCCCGTGAGTTTTCGCGAGTTCCTCGAAGGATAACTGTCTTTCAAATCAATTTCGAGTAATAAACGCTGCGCGGTTGTTTGCCACCAAGCATCAGGATGATACAGCAATTCGATCAACTTGTGCGCATCATTCGCTTTGCTCGTGTCTTTCGCTAACACTATTGGTTGGGGTATTACTTTTTGTCGCTCAGTTAATTCAACCTCCGGTTTCTTCTCCGCTACAATCCGCCAAATCCGCCCGCGGTCTTTTCCTTCTTCAAAGTCCGGCGACCCACGCAGCGACGGCGGCAGCCATTCGGGGTGTTCAATCACCTTGCGATACATGTCGGTGACATACAGCGCGCCGTCGGGGCCTCCGCACAGGAACACCGGGCGGAACCACGGGTCGGTCGAGGCGAGAAACTCTTGCCCATTGAGGCCCGGCTTGCCGAGGAAGGTGCTGCCGTGCGGGACGAGGATCTCGTGATGAACCAGGTTGCCTGTCGGTTCGCAGGTGAAGATCGCGCCGCGATACTCCGCCGGCAGGCCGATGCCGCGATAGACGTGGACGCCGCACGCCGCGGTGAACGTTCCTTGGTGCTCGTTGGCCGTCGTGACTTGATGCGTCAGCGGAAAGATCCGCGCCGCGCCGCCCGGCGCTTGGTTGTCGCCCGCGCGCGGCGGAACGGCCATCCACGGATTGCGCTTCAGGTACTTTTCATCGAGTCCGATGTGAATCCAGTGATTGCGGTTCGTGCAGACGAACCGGTTGCCGGCGTCGTCGAGCGTGTTGCCGAACTGACCCATGCCGGTGATCGCTTCGGCTTTGCCGGTGCGCGGGTCAAAGGCAAAATCGCGGCCGCTGATGTCGATCGGCTCGCCGGGATTGTCACCGCCGCGCACGATCTTGCCGCCGCGCAGACCGTTGACGACGCAGATCCGCCCGTCGGGCAAAAGGATCGGATGACTGACGCGGAGCTGCGGATTGCCTGTGGCGAACCCTTTGTAAAGAACCTCGCGCTTGTCGCAGACGCCATCGTCGTCGGTGTCGCGGAGCCAGAGGATCTCGCCCGCGACGGTGACGATCACGCCGTCGCGATAGGGGATCAGGCCATTGGCAAAGAGGAGCTTGTCGGCGAAAACACGCGCGGCTTCGAAGCGGCCGTTGCCGTCGTTGTCGGTCAGCAGTTTGATGCGGCTTTTGCCCGGTTCGCCCGGTTTTGGTCCGTTGGGGTAGTCAATCATTTCAACGACCCAGAGCCGGTTGCGTTCATCGAACGCCATGGCGACGGGGCTTTCGATATGCGGCTCGCAGGTGACGAGCTCCGCGCGCAAGCCAGGGGGGAGATGCATCCTCTGATGTGATTCGTAGGGCAAGAGCGCGCGGGTTTGCTTGGCGGGCGGCGGTTCGAGGCCCGCAGCCTTCGCGTGCTTCAAGACTTCTTCGGTCGGCAGTGCGCGATCGTAGAGGCTGATCTCGTCGAGTTTCCCTTCGAAGAGGGCGAACTTGTCGGAGCGGCCGGCGAAGAAGAGGTCACGGCCGTCCTTCGGGTAAGTCACCTTGGCCGAGCCAGAAATATCCGGTTCGGGATTCCCGTCGATGTACACCGTGACGCGCGTTCCTTCGCGGACAAGGACGACATGATGCCAGTGTTTGAGCTTGAGTTCCGTTTGTCCGACGAGCAGTTCCTGCTGCGTGTCGCCGTTGTAGAAGATCAGCTTGCCCGCGCCGCGCTTCGTGCCGCCGATGCCCAGGTGATCGCCGTTGGCTTTGTCGTCCGCCGGATCGCCGCGCGAAAAGAGGTATGCGGTCACTGGCCGCGCGTCGTGCGGTAGGCCGTTCCAGAACCAGAACTCGGTGGTGTAGTTCGGGCCGAGATTTTTTTCTGCATGGAGACGTCCGCCGGCGAAGTGGATGGCGCGATTGATTTCCTTCCCGCTGAAATGTTCGCTCGAAGGTCCATCAATAAAAAGAGCGAAACCAGGTTCAAGGGAAGCGGGAAGGGTTTGTTCTTTAAAGTTTTCAATTTGACTGCCTCCCATCATATCCAACCGCCAAAATGCAGCAGGTTTACTCGCTTGAATCTGTTCCACGTATTCTATTGCTACTGGATCGATACCAAGACGTGCTTTGCGAGCAAATGCATGAACCTGTTTGATAAGATTTTCAACAATTGCTGGTTCCGCCTCAGGAACCAGCGCCGCCGTGCGCGCCGGCCAAGTAGTGTATCCGCCCATCGCATGCTGCTCCGGCGGCAGGATGTATCCCTCGCTCCCATTGGCCAGTGAGATGTTCATCTTGCCGTTGAAAGGAATACGACTTTTCAGTTTTAGGCCCGTCAGCGCGAATACCTCGTTCGGCATCGCCGTGATCGCTAAGTCCCCAAGCTTAATCGCTTGCAACTTCAACTCGCGCTCCGGTTCTTCGTGCAAGAATACTTGCTCCAGCGCATAAACCTCCGCCTTGTCCTTCGGCCGACGGTCTCCCATCGCGGCGATTTTTTCCTTGGCCCAGGCGAGGCGTTTTTCGTCGGGGACGCGGCGTTTGAGTTTGAGGAGCGATTCGCTCATCGCGAGCGGAACCTTGTCCTTGTATTTGAGCTCGCGATAGACCTTCAGCGCGTTGTCGGCGATCCCTTGCGTGAAGGCATCGATGTCGCGTTTGCCCGCGGGCTTGGTTGTGTCGATCGCGTTGAGGTCGCCGCTGGTTCCTTGCGACATGATCGCCAGGAAGTCGTCGTTCTTGTCGTCGCCAACAATCTCTTTGCGCAGGATGTTGCAGAACCGGCCAAAGTAATCCGCCGAAAGCGCGGGCGAGCCGTAGTAGTGCATCGAGTAGTTCGCCAACACCGCGAGCGGTTTCCCGTCGCGAGTTTTGATCCCGACAACGGTCAAGCCCGGATCGACGGGGCCGCTGGGGCCGACGACGTCGGGATTCATGGGACCGGGGTTCATCATCGCGCGGACCGATTTCTCGCCGAACGGATCGACGAGCACACGATCGGCGCGGTAGATCCAGCGGCGGTTGAACGTGTGCTCGTAATCATCGATCACACCCCAACCGAGTTGGGCCGGCTGCAACTTCTGGTGCGCCGTTTCGATCGCGCGCGCCAATAGCGGGATCAAGAACTCGGGATAATCCGGATCGGGCCGCGACCCGAGCGCGCCCATCGCCGATGGAGCGGTGTGCGTATGCGTCGCGCTGATGAGCATCTTGTCGGTCGGGATACCGGTCGCTTTGCTGGCGAGTTCCTTGGCGCGGTCCAGCAACTCGCGCGGGAGCATGCAGCTATCGACGACGACGATTGCGAGCGTCGTTTTGCCGTCGGAGAGGACCAGCGCTCGGGCATGGAGCGGATCGACGACACCTTTGGCCGTTCCTTCGAGAAACCCGCCGTTGACGATGACCGGGAACTTGGTCGGCGTGATATCGACGAGCGCGGTGCCGGCGCGGAATTCGGCGGGGGCTTTTTCGGGCGCGGCTTTTTCCGTCGGCTCTGCTGCTTGCAAGAAATTGCTCAACAGCAAAGCGATGGGTACATAGATGAATAACAGAGTTCGCGCCAGCATCGCGGTTCTTCGTGAAGTTCGGTGGGATCAATCACTCCCGGAGATTGATGACGTTATCTTAGCACGGCGGAACTCCCAGGGGTAAACCGCTGGGCTTTGGGGGTGCAAGTGGCGTCTGCAAGAGCGAGGCCTTAGTCGCTATAATCGACCTCCCCCCACGACCTTTCAACTATGGAGTAACAACACGATGGCACGCAAGAGTTCGACACCCGCGACGGAAAGTGTGGAGCAAGCCGAGAAGGTTCTAGCCGCGGGTTCGGCGACGCCGGGCCTGGATGGTTCGCTGGCCGAGGAGATTCAGGCGTTTCTCGCGCGGCGCGAGGAGTTGGCCGAGCGCCTGGTCAGCGAAATCGCGGCGACGGAAAAACACCTGGCTGCGCTGAAGCAATCAGCCGCGCTGTTGGGAGCCGAAGTGACGGCCGAACGCAAGGCTAAGAAGAGTCCTGTGAAAAAAGCGAAGCCGACCAAGGCCGCCGCGGCCGTTGAAGAAGCGATCAGCACGCCGGAACCGTTGGCCGCGTCGGAATGAATATTGCTCAGGCTCTATGACTAAGTCCCAGGGGGTGAACCCCTGGGCATTTAGTAATTCAATAATGGAGGCGATGATGTCCGCGAACATTCTCACGACCGACGCCGCGATTCGGGACTTGCTCCGCAGCATCAAACGCATCGCCGTGCTTGGGATCAAGACCGAAGCGCAAGCGGGTCAGCCGTCGATCGAAGTGCCGCGCTATCTGGTCAACGCCGGCTTCGACGTGATTCCCGCGCCGGTGTACTATCCCGACGCGACGACGATCTTGGAGCGGCCCGTCTATCGCAAGCTCGCGGAGATCCCGGGCGAGGTCGATCTGGTCAATGTCTTTCGCCGGCCGCAAGATTTACCGGCGCATGTGGAGGACATTTTGGCGAAACGTCCGCGCGCGGTGTGGTTTCAATCGGGCATCCGCCATGACGCGGTGGCGGAGCAATTGGCCGCGGCGGGGATTATGGTGGTGCAGGATCGGTGCTTGATGGTCGATTTGATGAAGTAGTGTGGGCTTCAGCCCACACGACAAAATGATTGCATCTTGAGGGCAAGTGTATGAGACAAGCGATTCCAGGTTTTCAAGGATTGAAACCTAACCAACCGATCCGCTTCTACCAACAAGTCTTGCCGCATTGGAGACAAGACGGGGCAACATATTTCGTAACTTTCCGCCTAGCCGATTCATTGCCGCAAAACAAGTTGCATGAGTTGAGACTATTTAAAAACGACTGGCTGAAAAAGCATCCTGAACCCAGTGAGGAAATGTTCAATGAACTAGCTAAGCAATTATTCTTGAGGATTGAGTATTGGTTGGATCAAGGAATCGGCAAATGTCTGCTCCGAGATCGCAATAACGCCGAGATTGCTTTGGAAGAAATCTGCCGCGACCATGGCACAAATTATGAACTAGGATGTTGCGTCATCATGCCGAATCATGTGCATGCAATCGTAAGACCAATCGGCCTGGAACTAGAAAAGATTATCCGTGCTTGGAAAGGACGCTCGGCAGTCAAGATTCATGATCGAATTGGCGAATCCGGCACATTATGGCAACGCGAAAGTTATGATCGGATCATACGCGATGAGGAACATCTGCAACGCGTCATTGACTATATCGGAAGGAACCCGTTGAGGGCCAAGCTTGCTGCGGATTCTTATTTGTTATGGATGAATCCGGTTTGGCAAGAACTTGGTTGGGGATTTGCGGAGTAAGTGATGCGGCTTACTTTTTTGACGTGTGGGCTGAAGCCCACACTACTTCTTCGCGTAACCATACTCCACAAACCAATCCCACGCCGCTTGGATCGCTTCGCGCGCGGGGCGGACCTGGTAGCCGAGTTCTGCGGCCGCGCGGGCGTAGCTGAAATGATGCGGCAGTTTCGAGAATTCGATCGCTGCGCCGTTGTAGTCCGGTTCTTTGCCCGTCAGCCGCGTTTGAAGCGCGGCGATCAGTTTCGTCCCCGCGAGCGCCGGCCAACCCGCGACTCGCCACGGCGGTTTGACCCCGACGATCTGGGCGATCAGCGTGAAGGCATCGAAGTACGACAGCGGCTCGCCGCCCAGGATATACCGCCGACCAGTTTGGCCCCGTTCGATCGCGGCCATGATGCCCGCCGCGACGTCGCGCACATCGCAGTAGTCGTTTCCGCCGGGCGGAGCGACCTTGGCCCAGCCGCGCGCGATCTCCAGAACCAGCTTGCCCGAACTCGGTTTCCAGTCCCAAGGACCGAGCATGAGCGTGGGGTTCACGATCACAGCGTCGAGGCCGCGGGCGATTTCTTCTTGGATCACGACTTCGGCGGCGCGCTTCGTGTGGACGTAGCCACATTCGACGATCCGCGAGTTGAACGGCGTTTCTTCGTCCGCCGGTTGCACACGCGTCCCGAGCCCCAGCGCATCGACGCTCGAGACATGCAGCATCCGCGCGCCGGCGGCGCGGGCCGCCGCGGCGACATGGCGCGTTCCTTCGACATTGATTTGGCGCATCTCCAACTCGCGCGTCCAGCCAATGTGAACCAGGGCCGCGGAGTGAATCACGATCTCGACGCCACGCAGCGCGGCGGGCAGGCACTCGGGTTTGGTAATATCGCCGGTAACGATTTCGAGCGGCAGACCGGCGAGTGAACGATCATCAGGCCGCCGCGCCAGCACGCGCACGCGTTCGCCTCGTTCCAGCAGCAGCCGCACGACATTGTTGCCCACCAAGCCGGTGGCACCGGTGACAAGATAGGATTTGGACATGAGGGATTAAAGAAAGGAAAAAGGGAAAAGGAAAAAGGTAGTAAACACCACCTTTTTCCTTTTCCCTTGATCCTTTGTTCAAGATGTAGTGGAATTTCCTGCAAAAGGGATCATCACCCGAAACCTGCGCTCGTTGCGAAGCGCAGCCATGACCTTATAATCTACGATTTCTCCTCCGACCTATCCAGATGACCGTTCTGCAAGGAACGGTTGTCGATTGACTTCGAGCAGCCATGGCCGACCGACTTCGCATTGTGCCCGTTCGTTCGTGGGGGGAGCAGCGCGCGTTTATCAATTACCCGTGGCGGCTCTACGAGGGCGATCCGAATTGGATGCCGCCGCTGATCATGAACATCAAGGAGATGCTCAACTTCAAGCATCATCCGTATTACGACAAGAACAAGATCCAGGCGTTTCTCGCATATCGCGACGACATGGTCGTCGGGCGAATCGCGGCGCTGACCAATGTCGATCACAACGAGCGTTATAAAGAAAAGCGCGGGTTCTTTGGCTTTTACGATTCGATGGACGACAGCGCCGTTGCCAAAGCGCTCTTCGACGCCGCGCGCGGGTGGCTGCGCGAGCAGGGTCTCACTGATATGCGCGGCCCGTTGAATCCGACGATGAATTATGAAGTCGGTTTGCTCGTCGATGGGTTTGACTCGCCGCCGTTCTTCATGATGACCTACAACAAGCCGTACTACGAACGGCTCTTCTTGGAGAACGGGTTGGCCAAGACCCAGGACCTGTACTCATTCTGGGGGCACAAGGATATGCTCGGGGGCTTGGACCCCAAGCTGCTCTACATCATCGAGGCGTCCAAGGAACGGTTCAACATCGTCGTGCGGCCGATGGACCGCAAGAATTTCAAGCGCGATCTCGACTACTTCATCGACATCTACAATCGCTCGCTGGTAAAAACCTGGGGCTTTGTGCCGTTCACCAAGGCCGAGGGCGTGCATCTGGCGAATAGCTTGAAGTATATGCTCGTGCCCGAGCTAACGCTGTTCGCCGAAGTCGAAGGGAAACCGATCGGGTTTGTCGCGGGGCTGTTGGATTACAATCCGCGGATCAAAGCGTCGAACGGGCGTCTCTTTCCGTTCGGCTGGATTCGGCTGCTCTGGAATAAGCGCAAGATCAAACGCATGCGCATGATCAGCACCAACGTGATCCCTGAGTTTCAAAGCTGGGGCGTCGGACTGGTGCTGCTCAATGGACTACTGCCCAAGGTGCAAGAATGGGGAATCGAAGAAGGGGAGTTCTCCTGGGTCCTCGAATCGAACCATCTCTCGCGCGCCAGCTTGGAAAAAGGGGGCGCGAAGATCACCAAGACGTATCGGTTGTATGACGGCAAGCTTGAGGCGAGTCCGGCCGCGAGTTGATGGTTGAAGGCTTCCAATCAGTTTTTGCCACTGATGAACACGGAAGGAACTTGATTTTCACTGATCAGGCATCGGAAGTAGAATCAAGTGTTCACTCCTCCAATCCTATTTCAGATCAGTGAAAATCAAGAAAGAATCAGTGCCAATCAGTGGCCAAAATTTTTTGATGATATTCTCAGAATTACAACGAGCTTTTTTAGATGACTGAAACCCCCGCGAATCCGTATGAATCCCCCAACCCCGCAGCACCGCCGCGGCCGAAGTTGAACCCCTGGCTCGTGTTTCTGCTGCCGTTCGTGATCTACCTCGGCCTGACGAGTCTCGAACCGAGCGCCGTGCCGGACGCCGATCCCGAAAAGCCGCGGACCAATTGGCTCGGCCTCGGTCCCGAACATTATCCGCTTGTGTATGTCGCCAAGCTGGTGCTGACGATGCTGGCCGTGGTGGCCGTCGCGCGTGGGTATCCGCGTTGGCAGACGCCGAGTCTCTTGAGCTTACTCGTCGGTGCCGTGGGAATTGTTGTGTGGGTCGGGCTGGCCGAGGCTCAACGCCGCAGCGGTTTAAACGAGAAGTTGCTCGGCCCGACGCGCCCGGAGTTCAATCCGTGGAATGGTTTATTTGACACGGATTTCCAAAGGCAGATCTTCCTGGCGTTTCGTTTTATTGGCTTGGTCCTCGTGGTGCCGGTGATCGAGGAGATGTTCCTCCGCGGTTTCGTCATGCGGTACACGCAAGCCGAGCGCTGGTGGGAAGTGCCCTGGGGCGTGGCCGACCGCACGGCGTTGATCGCCGGCACGATCATTCCGGTCTTGCTGCATCCGAGCGAAGTGCTCGCCGCGGCCGCTTGGTTCGGGATGATTCATTGGCTCTACTTGCGCACAAAAAACATCTGGGACTGCGTCGCCGCGCACGCGGTGACGAATTTGCTGTTGGGAATTTATGTGGTCAAGTACGAACAATGGTGGCTGTGGTAAATGGATTTCCGTACGACGGACTTCCAGTCCGTCGCAAAATTGACAGCGATTTCGACGGACTAGAAGTCCGTCGTACATGCAGGGAATGCTTTCCTTCGTCAGATAGATTATTGTTTTTACTGACATGCTCCTCGGCACGACACACATCGACGACACCTTTGCCGAAGCGTTCCGGATGCGGTACGCCCGGGTGATCGTCACGGCGCATGACGAACATTGGGCGCTGGCCGCGGCACGCGAAGCGACGGGTTATGGGTCGTCGATCATTGCTTGCGATGCCGAAGCGGGGATCGAGCGCGAACTTTCGCGCGAGGAATCGCCCGATGGGCGGCCGGGGCTTGCTCTCTTGTTCTTTGGCTTCTCAAACGATGCCTTGGCCGCGGCGCTGCTCAAGCGCATCGGGCAATGTGTGATGACTTGCCCCAGCACGGCTGTCTATGATGGGCTGCCGAATGCCGATGATCGTGCGCCGCTCGGCAAGTCGCTCCGGTTCTTCGGCGACGGGTTTCAAAAGAGCAAGCAGCTCGGCGGGCAGCGCTACTGGCGGATTCCGGTCATGGACGGCGAGTTCATGTGCGTGGAGGACATCGGCCTCGATAAAGGGGTCGCCGGCGGCAACATCGTGATCCAAGCCGACCAGCATGGCACGGTACTCGATGCGGTCCGCCGCGCGGTGGACGCGCTCGCGCCGCTGCCCGACATCATCACGCCGTTTCCCGGCGGCGCGGCGCGGAGCGGCAGCAAAGTCGGTTCGCGCTACAAGGCTCTGCGAGCCAGCACCGCCGACGCGTTCTGCCCGACACTACGCGGCCGCGTCGAGTCACAACTTCACCCGGGGGTGAACCATGCCTGTGAAATCGTGATCGACGGCACAAACGAAGCGGTCGTCGGAGCGGCCATGGCCACGGCGATCCGCGCCGCGGCCGGGCCGGACATTCTCGCGATCAGCGCCGGCAACTACGGCGGCAAACTCGGCAAGTTTCAGTACCGGCTGCATGAGGTCTTGTCGCTATGACGCAAGCGTGATGGGTACCCATCACGCTTGCGTCATAGCGATTGCAAAATCCATCATCGCTTTTCGCTTCAACACACGACACAATATACTATGACAACAGATCAACGTCCCAACCGTTGATCCTTGGGATGTCACATAATGGTTGACGCGTGGGTTGAAACCCACGCTACTTTTCAAGACGCGTGGGCTGAAGCCCACGCTACCTATGTCCAAAAATGTTGAATGCCGGTTGCTGGTGTTGGGCCAGGCGCTGCCGCCGGAGTTGTCCTCGTCGCCGTTGGTGACCGAGACCGAATTGTGGCCGATGGCGAAGCTCTCGGAACTGCTCAAGTCGGAAGCTGTGCCCGATTGGGACGGCCTGATCTTGTTGCACGATCCGCCGCGCGGCGATGCGCTGGCGGCGCTTGAGAAACTGAGCAAGGCCAAGTTCGATCTGCCGGTCGTCGTGCTCGACGCGCAGCCGGCGGTGGAACATGCGACGCAATGTCTTCGCGAAGGGGCGGTCGACTACCTCTCGCTGCCGACTAAAGCTGAAGACTTGGCCGCAGCGATCGAACGGATTCGCCAACTTGCCCGGCGCGCCGCCGAAAACGAATTGCTCCGCCGCACTGTCGAGCGCGCGTACACGTCGTTCGAGGACGTTATCGGCGCAAGCCCGCCGATGCGCAAGGTGTTCGACACCGTCGAACGTATCGCTGGATCGAATGTCGACGTCCTAATCCTTGGACCCACGGGGACGGGCAAGGAGCTAATCGCCCGGGCGATTCATCGCCGCAGTCCCCGCGCGAACAAACCCTTCGTGCCGGTCGATTGCGGCGCGATTCCGGACAACCTGATCGAGAGCGAACTTTTCGGTCACGAACGCGGCGCGTTCACCGGGGCCGATGCGAAGCGAATCGGGCTGCTCGAATTTGCTGATGGCGGAACGGTCTTTCTCGATGAGCTCGGCGAACTGCCGACGGCGATGCAGTCGAAACTCCTGCGCAGTCTGCAAGAACGCCGCATCCGCCGCGTTGGCGGGCGCGAGGAGATCGACGTCGATCTGCGGATCGTCGCCGCCACGTCGCGCGACCTCGACGCGATGATACGCAACGGCGCGGTCCGCGAGGACCTGTATGACCGCGTCCACGTCGTGCGCATCGAACTGCCGCCGCTTCGTGACCGCGGCGACGACCTCGGCTTGCTCGCCGAGTTCTTCATCAATCGCCACAGCAAGGAGATGGGCAAGAAGGTCACCGGCCTAGTCCCGGAAGCGTATCAAGTCCTGAAGCAATACCCCTGGCCGGGCAATGTGCGCGAGTTGCAAAACGTGATTCGCCGCGCGCTGGCCCTGACCAAGGAGACCAAAATCACGGTCGATGACCTGCCGGACGAAGTTGTCGTCGCGGCCGGCTCGCGGGATAGCCCGACCGGCGTCCCGCAGGGGTATTTTCAGCTCCGCGACGAATACGTCGCGCGCTTCGAGCGGCAGTATTTGGCGGACTTGCTCAAACGCCATAGCGGCGATGTGCCGACGGCTGCGCGCGAGGCGAAGCTTCCGCGCGGGACGTTGTATCGACTCTTGAAGAATCACGGGATGGATCCGGCGAATTACCGGTAGACTCCTCGTTACCAAGCCCCAGCTTGGTAACGTGAGTAAGTGCAGACCTTGCAAATCACAAAAATTCTAAATACAGTCCCACAGATTCACACTATGGCTTGTACTCTGGATAAATCTCGACCAAACGTCTCATTCCCTCATTGAGGGCATCAAGAAATTCCTTGCAATTGAAGATTCTGCAATCACTTTCTTCATTAGCGTAAATCTGAAACTCCAATCGATCGTTATCGACAGTCACTTCGCCAATCGGATAGGAAGTGCTGTCGTACCCTGTCGGTGGCGATTCGTCTGTATACAAACTTATTTCCGCAATATGTCTTTTCCTATGCGGCGGGGCACAAAGCACAACTTTGATTTCACTTGCCATTGTTATCGCATTCACTAAAGTACAGACTTTTCCCGTTCACGTTACCAAGCTGGGGCTTGGTAACGAGAGCTACACGAGAGTTATGACTTCAGCTCATCAATCTTCGCGGCCAAGATAAAATCGTTCTCGCTCAACCCGCCGATCGCGTGGGTCCAGATCTCGATCCAGAGATTCTTGTAGCCCCAGAGATGCAAATCGGGATGATGCTGTTCCCGCTCGGCGAGTTCGGCGACGCGTTCGAAGAAGCTCATCCCGGCGAGGAAGTTTTTCATCTTCCAATCTTTGCGGATTCGCTGGCCATCTTCGCTTAGCTTCCAGCCGTCGAGCTTTTTGAGCTGCTCCTCGGCTTCCTCGCGCGAGTATTTGGGAACGCCCCCTTCGCAGGGGACGCATTTCTTTTGAGAGAGTTCCGCTGCAGACATAGTGCAAATCGACATGATGCTAGCTCCTTGAAATGCGATCAGTGCATTTGCAAAGCCAAGGGATTTATTCCCTTGGAGAATTTTCGCAAGCGATTGATCTTCCTTCTATTTTATCCATCACTGTAGTCATAATCCAATCACATTGATCTCACGAGCAATGTGGAATTCCACTAAAATAAAAAAGCTTTGTTGCTCGCTCTCACTCAGAATATCCAAGGAGATAAACTCCTTGGCTTTGTCGTATGCCTGACTTTCGCGTGGAACTCGACATGTACCGCGGGCCGATGGACCTGCTGCTGTACTTGGTGCGCAAGCACGAAGTCGAGATCACCGACATCCCGATCGCGCCGATTACCGAGCAGTTCCTCGCGCACCTAGAAATCTTGCAAGCGTTGAATGTCGATCTCGTTGGAGATTTTCTCGACGTCGCCAGCACGCTGATGGAGATCAAGTCGCGGATGCTGCTGCCGCGCGCGGACGAGGTCCTTGAACCGCTCGATGACCCGCGGCAGGAACTGGTCGCGCGGCTGTTGGAGTACAAGCGTTTCAAGGACGCCGCGAGTTTGCTTGACGAGCAAGCGCGCGAGTGGCAGCAGCGCTACCCGCGAATGGCGCGCGATCAAACGGAGCGGCCGTTGGACACGGCCGAAGAGCCGGTGCAAGCCGTCGAGGTCTGGGACCTGGTCAGCGCGTTCGGGCGGATTCTCAAGGAACGCGCCACCGCGCCGACGAGCAACATCCGTTACGACGACACGCCGATCCATGTCTACATGGAGCAGATCCACGCGATCCTCCGCGAGCGCGGCCGCTTTTGCTTTAGTGAGCTTGTACGGCCGGACATGCACCGCTCGGCGCTCGTCGGGTTGTTTCTCGCCGTGCTCGAATTGATTCGCCATTATCGCGTCGAGGTTCGGCAGCCGGAACTCTTTGCCGATTTTGAAATCGTTGCCCCCACCGACTCCGGTGACCATGTCGAGGTGAACTTTGGAGAGGTCAAGGATTATGAACATGAGAAGAAGAATGGATAATTGACAATTGATAATTGACAATGAAGGACGGCTTTAGCAGGACAAACACGTTTTGACGTGCAAACGCTCCAAGGAGGTGAACTCCTTGGCTTTGAAAAATACGAAACTCATTACTGGTGAAGTAAATATGGCACAAGCATCTTTCTGTTAAACCTTGCGGGCTGTGTCGATCTTGGCGCGCCGGGGGACGAAGCTGTTGGTTCTAGGACGCGTGCTGGGCCGTTTTTGATGGTTTCGCTGGCGCGTTCCCGTCGATTCTTTAGACGTGGATTCCACCGTTCGCGGTGGCCGTGGTCGCGTAGGGTTCGCGAGAACAGCTACCGACTGTTTGCTCCGGTTCGCCATGGATTGGTATCGGAGTTTGCCGCGTTAGTTCAGGGATGAAATTCAATGGCTCCGCAACATGAATCGCCGCGCCGCCCCTCGTCCGGCACCCTGTCGCGCCGCCGTGCCGCACTCTTGGCGCTGATGCTCGGGGTGATTGGCTGCGGGCCGCCCGAGGTCGAGTACATCCACGTCACCGAAGGGAGCAACGGCTTTGTCGCGTTGTCCAAGGTCGACTACCAAAACGCGCCGCCGAGTGAACCGCCACAGTTGCCGAACCTTCCCGAGAGCGCGCAGCCGGCACCCTTGCCGCAAGACCCGGGGATCGCCGAGTTGAATCCATCGGGGCCAGCATTGGGTCCGTCGAACGGCTCGCCGGAACAAGACACAACCGCGTCGAATTCTTCGGGTCCGATGCTCGAATCAACGCTCTTGGGTTTGCCCGAAAGCGTGCTCCACAAGCCCCCGGCTCTCGAAGAGGCACCCGCAGCGCCGCTCGTCAGCTTGGAATCGCGCGTCAACTTGGAACCGCGCGTCGTGCCAATCCGCACGAGCGCCAAACCGACGCCCGAAATCGTTTCGCCAGCAGCTCCGCTCGTCGTCACGGAACAGTTCCAGCCGGCCTCGCCGCCGCTCGATGATAAGCTCACCGCCTATAGCACCAAGTCCCGCAGCACGAGCGTCGGTCTCGATGGCAACGAGCTGCGCGCCGTCAACAAGCCGAGCATTCCGCAGCCCGAGTTGAACACGGCGGCGGAGCGGGCTGCGCGGCGGATCGCGGCTGGCTCTCGGTTGGTGGAACGCGGGGCGACCTGCTCCGGACGCCAGGAATTCATCGGCGCGCTGCAAGTCATCGCCGAGGCTCTCGACATGCAGCGGCACACCAATGCCCACGCGCGCGCGCTCTCGGCCGGCTTGACCGCACTGGACGAAGCCGCGGATTTCGTCTCGGCCAATCCGCTGGTTCGGCTGCCGCTAGGCGAGTTGGTGCTGGGGCATCAGACGCCGGTCCTGCAGGATGTCGCGCTCGAGCAGTTGTCGAATCAAGACGCGCTGCAAAGCTACCTGAACTATGCCAAGGAACAGCTTTCGACCTCGGGCGGCGATCTGTTGCCCGCGGCCGACGCGCTCTTTGCCCTGGGCAAGTTGCACCTGCTGCAAAGCCAGCAAGCCGGGGCGAACCCGCCGCGGTTGGAACTGGAACGGGCGATCATGCTCTTTCACGCGGCCTTGGTCATTGAACCGAAACATTCGCTCGCGGCGAACGAGGCGGGCGTCGCGCTCGCGCGGCTGGGGCGCATGAACGAAGCGAAGCTCGCGCTGCAGCACAGCGCCTCGCTGACGGCACATCCTTCGACGTGGCGGAATTTGGCCTCGGTCCATCAATCGCTTGGTGAAGGCGAGCTGGCGCAGCTCGCGCAACGCGAAAGTTTGGCCGCCAAGGAACGTTGGCAAGCCCAAGCCCAAGCGACCGGCCAATTAGCGCACGGCACGGTTCAGCTCGTGGACAATGCGACCTTTGCGCAGGCCGCGCAAGTCAACACGTTTGACAATGGCAACCGCGGCAGTCAACCCGTGGCCAACGCCTCCGCGCCGCCAGCCGCC
>JBGSSS010000030.1:0-54390 GCA_041736895.1 Pirellulales bacterium | reverse complement strand
TAACCCAGTTCCACGTTCGCGGCGACTCCCAACACCGTGTTGAAGTCGACGTTGTTGGCGAACGCGCTGCTCGTGATACCAGGTCCGTTGCCGTAGCTGCCGTTGATGTCGAGGCCCGAGGCAAGTTGCGCGGTGAGCGTCGCCAAGTTGCCGTTGTCGACGACCAGGTCGTTGTCGTTCAGGTCCAACTTGCCCGTGGCGTTGATGCTCAGGGTCGAGACCGTGCTCGTGCCGCTGTTGCCGCCGTTGGCTGCCACGGTGACGGTGTTGCCAGCGCCGATGTTGAGCGTTGACTGGCGAATATGATTCGCGGTCAACGTTGCGCCGGTTGCCGTTACCGTTGTGGTGCCAGTGCCGCTGATTTCGCCGACGCGTTTCCCGGCGGTGGTCGCCGTGAGCGTACCGCTGTTGGCGACGTTGGCGTGCGTCGATGTTCCGTTGCTTAGGGCATTGCCCGCTCCGCCAAGGTTCAGCGTCGCGCCGCTGGCGACAGTCGCCGTGACGCCCGCGCCCAACACCGGGTTGGTCGTCGGAACATTCAAGCTCAGCGAACCGCCGCTAACAGTGATCGTGGTGCCGGCGGCCAGGTCCACATTCGTGGCGATCGTCTGATCGCCCGTGTTCGTGGCTGCCAAGCTGATCGACGGCGTCGTGCCGGCGAGGGTCAGCTTGCCCGGTCCGCTGATCGTGTAGTCGTTGCTCGTCGTGGCATCGAACGTCAGCTTGTTGACCGTTTGATCGACGTCCAGATTGGCAATCGCGCCGCCCGTCGTGGTGAACTGGGCTTCGGCCGAGGCGCTGTTCGGGACACTGCCGGTCCAGCTTGTCCCCGCGGTCCAGTTGTCGCCGCTGGCTCCTTGCCAGACCGAAGGTCCGACGACGACACCTGGCGTGAAGACCAGGAAGATGTCGCCCGCGTCGCCGCCGGCTCCTACGGTCGTTGTGAACGAGCCGCTGGTGTAGGTCGCGTTGGTGATCGTGGTCAGGTTGGTGTCACCGGTGTTGGTGCCGGTCGTGACGTCGATGATCTTCCAAGTCTTGGACGAGGTCCAGAACGTATCGGCCGAGTTCGGATCGGTCGACGGAATCAATCCAAAGTCCAGAGTCAAGGCACTTGTTCCGGCCAGCGTCAGGTTGCCGCCGCTAACCGTGATTGTGTCAAAGTCGGTGCCCGGATTGCTCGTTGAGAGCGCTCCGAGTTCCCAGCTATAAACACCGCCGGCACTCAGATCGACGCCCGTGGCAAACGTCAAATTGCCCGCCGAGTTTCCTGGCGCGACGATGCCCGTGCTGGCCACCGTGGTCAAGCCGCCGATGGTGCCGGAGCCGCCGAGGGTGGCGAGCGCGCTGACCGTGACAGCGCCTGTCGCGGCCGAGTTGTTGCCGTTGAGCAGGAGTTTGCCTTGCGAAACGATGGTGGTGCCGGTGTAAGTGTTGTCACCGCCGAGGGTCTGGGTGCCAGAGCCGGTCTTGGTCAGTGTCATGCCCGCTGCGCCGTCAGCGATCAAACCGGTATAACTGTAGCTCTGGCTTAGACCGGGGTTCAGGGTCAAGTCCGTCACGGCACCATAGCCGCCCGTGGCAGTGGTGATGACCCCACCCGACGCAGCAAAGTTTTTATTCCCCGTGAGACCGCCGAGAGTCAGGGTGGTTACTCCGGTGTTGATTCTAATGCCGCCGTTGGCACTGCCCGCGACGCTGCCAGTAGTATCGAGCGGGCTGTTTTGCAGAGCCAGGGGGTTGTCCAACCGCAGCATGCCGATGGCGTTCGTTGTTGGGCCGCTAAAAGTGTTCGCGCCGCTGAGAATCAAAGCACCGACGAGGCTGGTTCCCGTTCGCGTAATGCCGCCATTCTGAATGACCGAGCTAATAGTAAGATTGGAACTGGCGTTGTTGCTGCCGACGATGGCGAAGTTCTGCGTAGCTCCGTTGAGATCCAAGATGGGAGCGGAGATTGTCCCCGCACCATTGTTATGGCCGTCCACTGTCGCGCCGGCAGTCAGGGTGAGTGTACTGCTACCGGTGCCTGTCACGGTTCCCGAAGATCCGCCATTGTTGCTGCCCAGGGACAGATGACCAACGGTCTGATTAAAACCATTCAAGTCCAGCGTGTTCACGCCTTGACCGTCAACCATGACCGGAATGTTGGTGGGAAAGGCGTTGTCCACGCCCAATTTTAAGACCGCGCTGCCTGTATTTCCGCTCCCGACACGGACGCTGGTCGTGTTGGTCTGGGGAACGTTGATGAGCAAGGTACCGCCGAAGTACACACCAGTTTCGCCGGTATAGGTGTTGTTGGCATCGAAAGTCAGTTGACCGGCACCAGTCTTGGTGAAATTGCTGCTCGTGCTGGAACCGACGGGATTGGCAAAGATGACGTCGTTGCCGTTGGTGTCGAGGACGGCGTTGCCGCCGTTGACCATGACCAGGCTGCCGGAGATATCTTGCGTGTTGCCGATGCCCCATTGCAACCTACCGAAGTTGGAGAAGCTGGTGCTTCCTACCCCAGTTGGGGCGCCGTTGATGGTAATACTGCCACTCCCCAGGGTGCCGCTGGCGAAGTTTAAGATGCCGGAATTGACGACCGTGCCGCCAGTGTAATTGTTACCCGTATTGGTGAGCGTTAGGGTACCGACTCCGTTCTTGACCAAGGTCACCGCTCCACCATTGTCGTTGATCGGAGCATTGACGGCAATGTTGCTGGAGCTACTACCGGCGGTCATATGAATCTGTCCACCAGTGACTCCAGGAGCAGTGACCGCGCCGGCTACTGATCCCGGATCAATCGTTAAGAGAGCACCAGCACCGTTCAGAATGCCATTCGTCGCTAGATTAAATCCAGTGACTCCATCCGAAAGGGTGATCGTGCCGCCTGCTGTATTACGGAGCGCGGAGATGGTTCGGTTCCCAGTCAGGGAAGCTGTTCCAGCAGAAGTATAAGCCTCGGAAGCATTCAACCACTGATCTTCGGTCGTAGCCGCGATATTGGCCGGCACGATATAGTCTGCATTGTAAACCGCATAGTCAGTCTGTGTACCAAGTGCTGTGCCAGTGGTGGCCCACGGACCGATGATCTGACCAGCGGTGGTCGTGCCTGCACCAGTCACGACGATCATGTTCTTGTTAGTTGCTGCTTGCGGACCCGTTGAGTTTGCCGAGAAGGTGACTGCAGAAGCATTGCTGGCACCAGAGCGGGCGAGACCGCTAAAGGTCAGAGTTTGACCATCAGCCGTGCTAAGATTGGTAGTTAGAACGGTGTTGAACTGTCCAGTGACAAGCGATAGGCTTCCGGCAACCTCGGCATAGGTATTACCAGCCGTATTGGCGTTGCCATAGTTGAGGATGCCTCCGTTGGAGCTAATGGTTCCAGTGCTCAGACGGTCAACCGCACCCTGGCCCGCCGCGTTCGTTAAAGTCAGCGTGGCACTGTTAAATGTGATTCCACTGGTTCCGCTGAGGGCACCTGTCGCTGTGCTGAGGGTAATGACACCAAGTCCGTTAAGAATGGTTGCCCCCGTATAGGTGTTGTTGCCAGTCAAAGTCAGTGTACCCAAACCGTTTTTGGTCAAACTGGTACCTGCACCGGTGAGATTACTGCTGATAATGTTTGTCCCTGCAAAGCTTTTGGCGGTGATTGTGGAGGTTGCCGCAAGGTTGATCGCCTGACCGTTTGAGCCGACGGTGAAATTGTTCGCCACCCCCGCTCCGAAAGTGATGTTGCCGGCATCGACCGGGCCGGCCACCGCGACGTTCCCCGAAGGAACCCAAGCGGCGTTCCCGAAAAAGAGGTTGTCGGCGGTCGTGGTGGTGACGCTGCCGGGGAGCGTGGCGCCGCTAAAGTCGGTGGTCCAACCGGGCGTAGGACCCGCTGTCGGGGCAGCCCAAGTTCCGGCAGTCGTGCCGAAGCCAATCGTGGCGCCGTTGGTGTCCCAATAGTAGGTAGCGGCCTCGGCTGCGGACGGAGCCGCCAAAGAAAAGCCCACCAAGGCGGCGATGGCCCGAGAAACCAAAGTTCGTTTGTGATGAGTAGCTGAACATCCTACTTTTCTGGCCATGATGATTTACTCCGGAAGAAAAAAGTTGGGCAACTCCGCTAGGACCACAATGCTGCGGGGTCTAAGGCTGGAACACACAAAGCCAACAAACTCATCAACAAAACCTAATGATTTTGACTGCTAAGTATCGTTAGCTTAACCTAAGGCAACATGCATAAAGCGACAAAATCCATAATTTTTACGACAGTTAGCCGCACATGAAAAAACCTTTTCGCTTGGCCATCAAACTGGAGCTGAACTGGCCCTTCAAGCGGCATTCGGCCATCTTTTCCGGGGTTCAACAATATGCGCAAGAAAAAGACTGGCACTGCATCGTTGATGAGTTTGCCGAAGACCGGCTGGGCCCGACCGAAAAAACGCTTCCCTATGACGGCATCATCGCTCGGGCAACACCCTTGTTAGTGCGGCGGGCAAAGCAGCGTAACATTCCCCTCGTCAACGTGTGGGCCAGTTCGCCGTGTTGGCAGCGTGTGCCGAGTGTGCTAGCTGATTTTTCCGCGATAGGGCGGTTGCGTGCGGAACATTTGTTGTCGCGCGGAATACGCCATTTCGCTGCCTTGAGTGCTGAAAATGACCGCGGGGATGAGCTCGATCTGAAAGCATTTATAGCCACTCTTTCGGCGGCAGGTTGTTCATGTTTGGTTGCCAAGGCATCGTTAAACGCCGAGTCTAGCCGACTTGAATGGAGCAAATTGGAACACACAATTAACACTTGGATGAATCATTGGCGATTCCCTATTGGTGTCTATTTCGGCATCGAATCCCATGGCAGAATTGTCACGCAAATCTGCCGCAATCGCGGTTGGCGTGTGCCGCAGGATGTGGCGATTATGGCCGGGCTCAACGAAACGATTTTATGCGAAGGACTCCGGCCCACACTCACCAGTATCGAAGTCGGTTATGAACGGATCGGCTATGCAGCTGCCCGGCTGTTGGATCAACTCAGCAAGGGCAAGGCTGCGCCGCGTGAACCCGTCTTGATCCCGCCGCTGGGATTGGTCGTGCGGGAATCGACCGATTTCATGACGGCCGCAGACGAAATCATTGACAACGCCTTGAAATATATTGCGGCAAATTTTCAGCATGATATTGGCCCCGCCGACGTGGCCCGAGCCGTGGTGACCGAGTTACGTACGCTGCAGCGCCGCTTTCAAAAATACCTGAAGCGTTCGATCGTCGCCGAAATCTGCCGCGTCAGGATCGAGCGGGCCAAGCGCGAACTCATGCAAAGCAATCGTTCGCTGACCGAGATCGCGCTGGCCTCGGGATTCGCCGACCCGTTTAGGATGTACATCGTTTTCCGACGAGAACTCGGTCTGACTCCCAGTCAATATCGGCGCCAGCAACATCATCAAGGATAAGAGAGTTCTCCACAAAATCGCACTGCCGTAACCCGGCGTACCGAGGCCTGATCAAGAAATCTGAGATACTCGCCAAAGGAAATCCCATCAGCTCTTGTTGCAGTTCGCAAGCTACTCCCGGCATTCGAGTCTGAAACAAAATACGATCAAGACCCGCCCTGAAGATACCGGGGTACGAAACTTACGATGCCGCGAGTTCCTAGAACTCTCCAAAAATCTGTTACTTCGCCATCCGGCGGCGACGCAATCCCACGCCGGCGAAGCCCAGCAAGGCAAGGCCGCCGAGGACGAACGTCGATGGTTCCGGCACCGCTTGCACCAGGTTCCCGCCGCCGCCGGCGGTGAGCAATGGGCTGCCTTGGCTGGTGAGACCCGTGATGTACAAGTCGAAGTCGGTCGAGGAATCGACCGTCCCGCTGTAATCAAAGTCGCCGAACAACCAACCGCCCAAGCTGCCGCCACTCGTGAGCCCAGTGATGTAAAGATCAAAGTCCGTCGACGTATCGACCGAGCCGCTCAAGTCGGCGTCGCCATAGTAGGTGTACTTGATCAGCACATCATTCGCGTCAACCGTTTGCCCCGAGAACGACGTGTAACCGAGTTCCGAGTTCGCCGCGATGCCGAGGACCGTGTTGAAGTCGACGTTGTTGGCGAACGCACTGCTGGTGATGCCGGGTCCATTGCCGTAGCTGCCGTTGATGTCGAGGCCCGAGGCGAGTTGCGCGGTCAACGTCGCCAAGTTGCCGTTGTCAACGACCAAGTCGTTGTCGTTGAGGTCGAGCTTGCCCGTCGCGTTGATGCTCAGGGTGCTGACCACACTCGTGCCGCTGTCGCCGCCGTTGGTTGCGACGGTGACGGTGTTGCCGGCGCCGATGTTCAGCGTCGCTTGGCGAATGTGGTTCGCGGTCAACGTTGCGCCGGTTGCCGTCACGGTTGTCGTACCGGAGCCGCTGATCTCGCCGACGCGCTTGCCGGCGGTCGTCGCCGCGAGCGTGCCGCTGTTGGCCACGTTGGCATGAGTGCTCGTGCCGTTGCTCAGGGCATTGCCCGCGCCGCCGAGGCTCAGCGTCGCGCCGCTGGCTACCGTGGCGGTGACGCCAGCACCGAGGACCGCGTTGGCAGGTGAATTCAGTTCCAGTGTGCCGCCTTGCACGGAAACCGATGTGCCGGCCGCCAGGTCGAGGTTCACCGCGACGGTTTGCGTTGCGGTGTTCGTGCCTGCCGTGCTGATCGTCGGGGTGGTGCCGGCCAGGGTCAGCGTGTTTGCACCGCTGATCGTGTGTGGTGCGGTCGCATCGAACGTCAGCATATTTACCGTTTGATTCGCGTCGAGAATCGCTGTCGTGCCGCCAGTCGTGACGAACTTGGCTTCGGCCGAAGGGCTGTTCGGGACGCTCCCGCTCCAACTGCCTGCGGCTGTCCAGTTGTCGTTGTCCGCGCCTTGCCAAACAGTGGGTCCGCCAGTTGAGACGACATTCAGCACAATCGCGCTGCCGTTGTCAACCAACGAAAGATTGAAGCCGGCCAAAGTTGGCGAGCTTAGAGCAAAGTTGCTCAAACTCGTGCCGCCATCCAAAGTCCCGTAGTCAATCAATGTGTAGCTGCCCGCGCCAAAACCAGCCAAATTATTCAGCGTAAATGTGTTGGTGCCGGTGCCAGTCAAAAGGGCCGCACCTAAATCGATCAGGTCGCTTGTCGTCCCTAGATCAAAAGACAAACCAGCACCGCTCAAGGTCAGCGGACCGAAATTGAGTGTGCCAGCCACATTCGAGCCGCCAGGACGAACTTCGGTCGACGTAGCGGCCGTGAGACTCCCAGTGACGGTGCCTGCACCCGACAGAACTTGTCCGGTTGCCAGAGCAAAACCGCCCGCGCCCGACACTGCCGAGACATCCAACGTTCCACTGCTCAAACGAATTTCATTCGAGTTTGGGATATTGTTCGTCCCCGCCGTCACCAAACTCAGGGTGCCCTCATTGATCAAGGTTTTGCCGGTGTAATTGTTATCCGCCGACATCGTCACGATGCCAGGCCCTGATTTCGCGATGGTCCCAGAACCAGTGATGACACCCTGGAAATTGGCCGTGCCGCCGGTAACAGCGGTTAGCGTCGTGAAACCGTTGGCGGTAATCGTTCCCGTGAAAGTTGCGCTGCCAGCTTCGTCAGTTCCAATCGTAGGACCGGAGGGAACGATAGCTCCATAGGCACCGCGAATGACAAAATCGAGTGCTGTCGTGTCGGATGGGTCATTTAGGTACCAAGTCCCTGTATCGCCGGTAGCATCAAACGGGATCACGCGAAAAGTAACATTGGTATTCGCGGGTAAGCCTTGGAGTGCCGAGATTGCTGTCAGATCGATGGCCGATTGAGCATTGCCTGCAGAGGAAGTGACGGCTCCCCATTCGATTGGTGAACCAATATCGACAAATGCTCCTGATTCTACTTGGTATTGCCATTGCCCCTTATTCGGACCGCTGCCCGAGCGGCGCACATTGTAGGCACTAATTTCTGTAAGATTGACTAAGTTTGTCGAAGAAATTGTCACCGTTGCAAAACGGTCGGCGGCTATCCCCGTCGCGGCATCAGTGCTTGCAAGGAAACTTTTTCCACCCCAAGCATTACTCGCGCCAGTTCCGCCCGTGGTACTCATTCCCGCCCCGCGGACCAAGCCGGATGTCGTGATGCCCGCATCCGTGGTTGTCGCGGCATATGGTGAGACGCCGAAGGAATCGGCCCCTCCCACGATGGGACTAAAATCCCAGCCGGCTAAAATATTCCCAACGGGCGTCGCAGAGACAATGATGTTGTTCGGCACTGTCGTTCCCGCTGACGCATGCAGGGTGGTCTGATTGTTCATCGTTACGTCGGCCGTGCCAAGCGCGGTGTTCGTCGTTGCCTTGATGGTGCCGGCATTGATCGTGGTGCCGGTGTCGTAAGAATTGTTGCCCGAGAGCGTTAGTCTTCCTTCACCAGACTTGATTAATGAGCCGCCCGAGCTTGTTAGCGGCGAAGCAAAAGTCACATTTTGTCCATTGGTATCGATACGCACCGTCTCAACGAACCCATTGGCAAAACGTGGCGAGTAATCAACAGTATTTCCAGCGCTAAATTGCAGCGTGCCGCCAAGAAAAGAAATCGAGCTCGATGGCGAGTTGCCCAGAGCGTTCGGGCTGGCTACTGATAATGTCCCGTCAGCAATAGTAACGGCCCCATCGAAGCTATTGTTACCGCTCACCGTCACCGTGCCAGTTCCCGTCTTGACAAACGTGGCACCAGAGCCAGCCAGATTCGCCGAGATCGTTCCCGCCGAGGCCGTATAGCCTGTCGCGGTGAGTGTCCCCGTCGTGCCCGTAATCGCCCCCGAAGTCAGGGTCACAGGCCCTACGGTGTCGTTGCGAGTATTGATGTCGTAAGTCCCGACGACTTTGACTTCCACGCCATCGGCTACGGCGTCGTCAACGCCGAGGATCAGACTGCCGCCAGTGACATCGAGCGTGCCCGTAAAAGTATTCGCCGCGGACAGGGTCAACGTTCCGGGACCCGCTTTTGTCATGCCCGAGGTACCGCCCAGCACGGTGCTAATGTCGGTCGAAACGCCGGTGGCAACTTCGATCGTATTCGATGCGGTATTCGCGCCGGCCAAGGTGATTTCGGTGCCGCCGCTAAAGGTATAGCCGTTGGAGTTGACCTTGAAGCCGAGTGCAGGCGCGACGATGCCGCTGACAGTGACCGCTCCGCCGGTTCCTTCGAAGAGGCCGGGACTCGTCAGGGTTTGCGTACTGGTGCTCGTGCCGGTGTTGTCCGAGGCCCAATTGGTTCCCGCGGCCGACCAAATGCCGGCTCCGCCGATGCCGGCCGTATTCCCGTTGGGATCCCAATAGTTGTAAGTAAACGTTCCCGCGGGACCAACGACACCATTAAAGGTGAAATCGTTGACGCTAAAGGTGCCGCCCGAACCGGTAGCACCCCAAGCAAACAATCGGAAGGTAATTCCGCTGGTGACATTCTGAAAAGACGCCGCCGTCAGCGAAACGTTATAAGGGACGGTTTGTGCGGTTGCGCCTAGCGTTGTAGTAAAGATATCACCCGCAAAAGCATCGACGCTTGAGCGAAGCGCAAAACTCTGTGGCCCCGTTGCTGACTTTTGTGCGTTATAGACCAAGGAGACGAAATCTATTTCGAAGGTCGCATTCGGAGTCAGCGTCCACTCAAAATACGCGGTCGGATCGAATGCCAGAGTATCCCAGCTATTCGCGGTGTAGCGATTGTTTGCATTGGTTCCCAGGTTTCCAGTGCCGCGGCCGATCCCGGAAACGGTGATGTTCGGATCGAATGTCTGACCATCGATGTAGGGATTGGCTGTATTCGGATTGGTGCCTTCAATCGGATTGTCGAAAATGCTCTGAGCGTACGTCGTCGAGTTGCCAACACTAAGGAGCGCGGCAACAGCACCTGCCAAGAGACAGCGCTTGCCAAAACGGCGGTGGTTGAAAAATTTGCCGAGGCGAGATGGTGCAAGTAGTCGTTTCATGAGTCGCTCTGATGTTGGAATGAAGAAAGTTTTTGACGTGTTGATGTTTTTTGATGTTTGGGAAAGATGCTGTTTTACGCGGGTGAATCAACGGTAGCGTACAACAACAGCATCATTACAAAGAGTTGTTATGTCTTGATGAGAGGGGAACTAAATTTTGACGCGGAGGGCCAGACTGTTCTCGCAAAAACACATACGTCCGTTTGCCCGCATCTGTCGTACAGCACCGCTTATTCACTTCGAGAATAGCGGGTGTAGCTAGAGTATCTCTATCAGTTGCTGACTCGAAGCAGTTTCTCGTCAGGTTGAGACATGGCTCAAAGCTGACACTGCCAAGCACAAATAACCGAGTCGTTAGGTGGGATGACTCGATATATGCTATCACCGTTTCGGGCTAGATCAAAGCTTTTTGGGAAAGCCTGAAATCAATGTGCGTGTACAGAAATTGTCACCCGATCCGCCCAGTATAGATATGAATGCATCGATTGCAACAATTAAACTCGATAATCCGGCAGCATTTTATGAAAAATTCAAATGCTGGAACCCGCAATATCAGAATTGTTTGATCTATGGCTTTGGTCTCATTATTAAAGCTACGCCAGAGGTTTGCATTTGCTCAGGCGTAACAAACAAAGGCCCGGAAGACTGAAACTTGTTCCAGTCATCCGGACCTAAATTTAGATTCGTTTCGATTCAGGGATATGCGCTAGACTTCAAGCGATCGATCGGCGGCGACGCAAGCCGACGCCCGCGAAGCCGAGCAAGGCTAAGCCGCCAAGGACGAACGTGCTCGGCTCCGGCACCGCTTGCACCTGATTTCCTCCGCCGACGGTCAAGAGCGGGCTGCCTTGCGTGGTGAGGCCCGTGATGTACAAGTCGAAGTCGGTCGAGGAATCGACCGTACCGCTGTAGTCAAAGTCGCCGAAGAGCCAACCGCCCAGGCTGCCGCCGCTCGTGAGACCGGTGATGTAGAGATCAAAGTCGGTCGAAGTATCGACCGAGCCGCTCAAGTCGGCATCACCGTAGTAGGTGTACTTGATCAGCACATCGTTGGCATCAACCGTCTGACCGGAGAAGCTGGTGTAACCCAGTTCCGAGTTCGCTGCGATGCCGAGCACCGTGTTGAAGTCGACGTTGTTGGCGAACGCGCTGCTCGTGATGCCCGGGCCGTTGCCGTAGCTGCCGCTGATGTCGAGGCCCGAGGCGAGATGCGCGGTCAAGGCTGCCAAGTTGCCGTTGTCAACAATCAGATCGTTGTCATTCAGGTCGAACTTGCCGGTGCCGGTGATGCTCAATGCAGACACTTTATTGGTGCCGGTATCGGTGCCATTGGCGTTAACCGAGACCGTGGCACCCGTGGCGAGGGTCAAACTGCTGACACGGATTTGATTAGCTACCAGGTTCCCGCCGGTATTCACGGTAACGGGACCGGTACCCAGGCTCGAACCGCCGGGCAGGAATTTGTATGTCGCTCCTGTAGCCTCGGGTGCGGCGACGGATAGGATGACGCTAGTGACGTTCGGAATCTGCTGCAGAAAAGCATCGGGAACATTGTCGCCCGTGAAATCAACGCCTTGTCCCACGACTAAGCCCGTGGTGTCGATGTTGCTGACGGTCCGCTCTGCGGCGTTGGTCGTTGTTACATCGCCCGTACGCGTAAAGTTTCCCGGCGAAGGCTCTACCACCTCGAACCCCTCGGCAATGAGTGTGCCGCCGTTGATCGTCGTTCCACCCGAGTAGAAATGGGTTCCGGACATCGCTTGGGTATTTATTCCAGTCTTGACGAGACTGACTTTTCTTGTCCCGTCGATGATCAGGCCGCCAAAGCTACCCGATCCCGAGAGTACATCGTTCGTGCCACCGATAGTAAAAGTCGAATCAGTGGTCGCGCTGAAGTTTGAGACCGTGAGGAATCGACGGTTGGGGATGTATGCCGAGGCATCGCCAAGGAAGGCGACTTGTTGATTGAAACCATTCAGATCAAGCATCGCGGCCCCTGGCGAAGACTTGGTGCCGTAGACGACACCCGAGGTCGTGGGAATCGCGTTATTCACGCCGAGCCGCACATTGTAGGGCTGAATCAGGTTGGTATTGTGGTTCATCGTGGTCAACCCGGTGTATGTCCCGGCGGCATTGAGCTGTGTGAAACCACGTCCGCCGCCCCCTGTGCTGTTGTTGGAATAGTCAACGTCAGAGTTGCCCGAGATCACCCCGTTGACGGTCAATCCGCCGCCCGTCGTACCGCCGACCGTTGAAGTGAATGGAGTGGCCCCGGGAATATAAGTATTGCCGACAAAGGTTCCGGCATCGTAGGCCGCATTGGTCGAATTCAGGTTGATGCCAACCGAAACCGTGCCGCCAATATTGCCCGAGAATGTCGAGATCAGCGCGCCGCTGGCAACCGTTTGAATTTGACCTGTGCCGGTAATGTTGGCATTGTTGTTGACGTTGAAGCGAACCGGGCCGTTCAGGACCAGGTTGCCATTGAAGACGCTGTTTTGGCCAATCTCAGGAATCCCTGCAGGTTGAGCGAGGATGACATTGCCGCCGGAGATATCCAGCCCTGCCGCGTTGCCTTGGGCCACGGGGGCAAAGTTGCCGGTGACTGTCAGATTACCCGTCCCGGTTTTGGTCAATTTTCCAGCGCCGACCGTGATCGAGGCGACGGTCAAATCTTGAGTGCCCGTGTTGATTCCGCCCCCCGCTGCCGCGACACTCACGTCGTTGCTCAAGACGACCGCCCCCGTCGCCGTGCTTTGCAAAGTTCCGCCGCCGAGAGTGATCGTGTTCGTTCCCAAGCGTCCCGCGCCGTCGATCTGAACGGTCCCTTCGTTGATGCTGGTCCCGCCCGTGTAATCGTTGTCATTAGTGACAGCAAGCGTCCCTGCGCCGCTTTTGATCAAGCCGGTTGTGCCGGTGATTTTGTCGCTGCTTGAAGCACTGCTAAAAGTATATGTTCCCGACGGAGCCGAGACATTGACTTGATTCGGGGAGTGAGTGCCAACAATGTTAATGGTGCCGCCCGCGGCGTTATTAAAGGTCACGGAGCTGCCATCTGTATAGAGCGCGCCGGGGGCAGGGTTGTTCCAGTTAGGCGTCGTCGTGTCCCAATTCCCGCCCGTCGACAAGCCCCAGGTTAAACCCGTCACAATCAACTGGGACAAGCTGAAATTGTCGATTCCGGCCGCCGCATCGCCGCCGGCATTATCCTGATCTTGCCAACGCAGATAAAGAAATTCGTTGTTGCCCCAGTTCAATCCGGACAAGTTGCCGGACACAGGTGACAGCGAGAAAATGGGGTCAATGGCTCCCGCAGTTCCTGGAGCGCCCGTGCCCGTCGAAGGCGTAGTGAACCCGAGTATCGAGGTGCTCCAGGTTCCCGCCAGATCGTCGAAAGTTCCATCGGCCGTGGATTGAGTCGTCACGATATCCGTGGCCGTCGTGCGGAAGGTCAACGGGTAGGGATTGGCCGTGGTGGCGGGATTGCGATTGATTACCGGTGTGTAGGAGAGCGCCACATCGTTGATCGTGCTGCCAGAAGTATTTTTTAGAATCAAGCCCCAAAAGCCAAAGTTCGATCCCGAGGACAGCGACCCGAGGGCGTGGCCGCCGGCACCATCGACCAGTTCGCGAAAGGCACCGGTGTTGTCGCTGCCGTCATTGGCGCCCCAACGAATCGTGGTTGTTGCGATATTGGAAGGGTAACCATAAAAATACCAGCCGGTCACCGTGCCGCCGTTCGCCTGGGCTCCGACTGAGTGCATCGTCCCCTTGTCAAGCGTCGTGTATGTCGCTGACGAGGTTCCCGTCATCGAGTTGAAATCTTGTGTGTATGTTGTTATGCCGTCAAAATTCACGGCTTGGGCATGCAGATGGCTGGATTCGGCGTTGCCGACGAGCGTGGCTAATATCAGCGCACCTAGCACTTTCAACTTACGATGCTTGCGAGTGGGGAAGGTTGGCTTGCGAGCAGCAGTACTCATGAGCTGATGTTCCTGTAGATTGGCGGGTGGGTGGTTCAGAAGAATATGTTTAAGGGCAACTGTTCCAAATGATTCGATTCGAGCAACGCAAAAAGCGTTTAAGCAAGACAATCTGTCGTTCAAGACAGAAAAATCGGAAGCTTTGGTCCGGATAGTGCGGTAGAAGATAGCTGAGAATTATTAGGAAAAGATTAGCGAGAGGTGAGGCTTTATCGAGAATTGAGAAAGACGGCGCGGTCATCGCCAAAGCCGCGAATTTCAAATAGTACAGCTGCTAAATGCCAGATTGATAAACGGATGTCACTTGGCTTCTACCTCGTTTTTACTTCCTGTTTGAACCAGATTGGTGCCCAGGCATGCCCCACTCCTATCAAGAAAATTGGAATTAGAACTTCACCGAAATCTCTTTCTGACCCGCGCGTTCGCCCGCTTCCAAACCGAGAATCGTAGTTCCAGCGGGCGTGTCTCGTCCGATTTTCACGGCGTACGTGCCTTGTTTGTAGACGTGCGGTTGAAAGCGGTCGCCGCGCACGCGAACGGTGTAGAGAATGTCTCCGGTCGCATGATCCTGGACCTGCACGACGGGGTTCTTGGCACCTTCGAAGACGAGCGTAGGCAAATATGCCACAGGTTTGCGGCCGTCGTTATCTTCCATCGACACGGTGATCGGCCAGCCCGGAAACTGCGCTTTATCCCCCGCCTTGGCATCAGAAAAACGCGGCCAGCATTCGAACGTGATCTGACGTTTCTTCTTATCGAAACGGACGATGCCGTATCCGTCGCCGCGCTGCTTTTCGTCCTTGATATCCGGCGGATTCGCATAAGCCATGAGACTCATGTGGTTGCCGAGGCCGTCTTTGAAATCACCTGTCCACGGCAACGGGCTATTGGGCACCGGATTCGGCCCCGGCTTTTCATCGAGCGGATGCCACCAGCGGCCGTAGATTGTATTGACGAGCGCCGGACTGGTAAAGGAGTACGGCCCATCGCCGTATTCATCGATCCCTTGCTTCACGACAACAGCCAAGTGTTGATCGCCGCAGAGATGCACCGCACACGCACGGCGGATTTCGCGCAGCGCGCGATTGCGCGGAGTCTGCGGCCAGCCGTTGCAATCGAGATCGGCGAGCAAGCGCTGGTTTGCGCCGCCATGCATGTGCACCGCGCCGCAGAACGCCGTTTGCGAGAGGACGGCCTTCATTTCCGCGCCGTTCCAATCTTGGCTCCATTGCTGCAAGAATTTTTCCTGCCGCTCACCAAGAAGTTGCAACCCCGGCAAATCGATCGTTTTCGGATCGTACTTGGGGTCATTGATATGGTCGGGCCGCGGACCCATCTTCGGAATTTTTCCGTGAGGACCCGATTTGAATTTGCGATCCTCGAGAATGGCAAAGTCGATGCCTCCGACGCGCAGATTCGTGAAGTAAACCGTAATTCCGCGCTCGACTGGCGCAGGGTCAACCGGATCGGGCAGGTTCCAGGTTTGTTGCCGCTGGACCAGGTTCACATACTCCGGCGGATAAAAGTATCCGCCGTCCGCGCCGTCGGCACGCTCGCATTGCTTGCCGTTCTCGCCCCACAGATTCGGATGGCCGACGTCGTGGTCATCGGGAATACAGATGCAAGGACGGTCGCGAATCACATCGCGAAATTGCAACCCAAATTCGATCCAGCCGGCGGTGTGTTCTGTATGGCGATATGTCTGGTCCCCGGCAAAGAAGAGCAAGTCCGGATCGTGCGCGCGCAAGTGATCCAATATCTCCGGCCGCAGTCCGGTCGTGCGGCTCGAATTGCAGGACATGTTGGCGACGACGATCGTCTCCTTGTCGATCGGATCGCGGCGGATGAGTCCTTCGAAGATCGCTGTCTCGCCATGCCGCACGCGATATGGCACCTCTTTGGTCGCGTCCCATTGTTCGACGCGAAAGTGCGCGCTCCAACCGGGGTACAAGACTGGCGTCGTCGCGGCGGGCGTCCATTTGCCGTCGCGTTGGAATTCAAGCCGGGTCTCGCGCGGCTCGCCCGGCTTCAAGGGATAAAGCTGCGCCGTCATCTTCAACACGCCGCGATCGTGCGTGTAGAGGGCGAACGCGACCACTTGATCACGCGGCACATCCATCGTCGGCGGTGGGTTCATCTTTGGCGGCTGTGCCTTCCACCATTCACCGACCGCGAGCGAATCAAGCTTGGGGAACTTGGGCGAGAATGGCTGCGGCGATTCCACCCCGGCTTCCGCGGCGATGCCGCGCGGAGTGAATCCGCGCCAAAACAGCAACGGCGAAAGCTTCAACAACAAGCGGCGTGTAATATTCATGGGGATAGGCGCGTAAAATGAATCGATGCAGCGGGTAGGAAACTGCTGCTATCTGCGAAGCGAAGTTTTTCGATTTTCGTAGAAAAATGGCAATGGTCAAGCATCTTGTATAAACTTGCAAGACCTCCCAACGCTTCCGATCCCACTCCGCTATAGGCCTCCATGTCGTGATGTCAAAACTTTTTTCGCTTCTGACTTCAACAATAATCTTCTCCCTTTTGGTTGCGATCGCCATTGGCGGGGAAGCACCTCCGAACATCGTTTTAATCTATGCCGATGACATCGGGTACGGTGATCTGAGTTGTTACGGTGCCACAAAAGTGAAAACGCCGCATCTCGATGGCCTAGCGGCCAAGGGCGTGCGGTTCACGGACGGACATTCTGTCGCGGCGGTTTGCACGCCATCGCGGTATTCTCTGCTGACGGGCAAATACGCCTTTCGCAAGGCTGGCACGGGCATCGCTTCGGGGCTCGAAGGGTTGCTCATCGAAACTGATCAGACGACACTTCCGTCGATGCTCAAGGGCGCTGGCTATGCGACCGGCATCGTCGGGAAATGGCATCTTGGGTTGGGAACAAGTCCGACGAATTACAACGAACAAATCAAGCCCGGGCCGAATGAGGTCGGCTTCGATTATGCTTGGATCTTGCCGGCCACGGGTGACCGAGTTCCGTGTGTCTGGGTCGAGAATGATCGAGTGGTCAATCTCGAGCCGCAGGACCCCATCAAATTGGATTACAAAGTCCGTCGCGGCGCGCCGCGCTCGATGGTCAACGGCGTGCCGCGAATCGGCGAACAGTTGGGCGGCAAGGCCGCGCTGTGGGACGATCAAGAGATGTCCACGGTGATCGCGGAAAAGAGTTGTGACTTTATCAAGCGTCAGCAAGCCAAGCCGTTCTTTCTGTTCGTTTCGACGCACAACATACACGTTCCCCGCGTCCCGAATCCCAAATTCGTCGGCAAAAGCGAATGCGGTCCGCGCGGCGATGCCATCGTCGAACTCGATTGGATCGTTGGCCAAGTGTTGGATCAACTCGAAAAACAGAAGCTCGCGGAGAATACGATCGTCATCTTTTCCAGTGACAACGGCGGAATCCTCGACAATAACGGCCCGGATAAAATCCACGGCGTCGGCGATCCGGATGCCACTAACGGCCATCTTCAGAATGGCGTTCTGCGCGGAACGAAAGGCAGCCTTTGGGAAGGCGGCACGCGGCTGCCGCTGATCGTGCGCTGGCCGGCGCGCGTCAAGCCGGGAACCTCGGATGCCTTGATTAGCCAAGTCGATTTCCTTGCCAGTTTCGCCGCCTTGACCGGGCAGAAAATTCCCGCAGGGCACGCCCCGGATAGCGAGAATCATCTCGACGCACTTTTGGGAAAAAAATCCGTGGGACGCGAAACACTGATCGAACAGAACAACACGGGTACAGCATTCGGCTTTCGCGAAGGAAACTGGAAACTCCTGCCAGGCGGCGGCGCAAAAGGCAAAGCCAAGGGCAAGAATAACGCCCAATTGTATAATCTTGCCGAGGACTTGAGCGAGCAGCACGATGTGGCCGAAAAACATCCGGATCGTGTGGCAGCGATGCAGGCCAAACTCGAGAGTATCGTGGCCCGCTCACCGGCAAGGAAGCAACCCGCTGCCAACGCCAAGTAGCTGCTACAACGTTACATCCTGTTGATCAAAACACTTACGATTCACTCTGATGACCACACTTGCCAGACTCGGTGCTTTTGTTGCTGCTGTTTTGTTGTTCGCGCCCGCAGCGCGAAGTGCGGAAACAACGCCGCCCAACGTCATCCTGATCATCGCCGACGATCACGGCTTTCCCGATTATGGGTTCATGGGGAGCAAGATCGCGCGGACGCCGAACATTGATCGTTTGGCGAGCGAAAGCTTGCTTTACACGCGCGGGTACACGATGCCCGTCTGCTCGCCGTCGCTGGCGTGTCTGCTCACGGGCCAATTGCCACACAAGCACGGGATCACGGGCAACGATTTGTCGGCCGCGGCCATTGCGGCGAAGAACGCCAAGAGCAAGAGCGACCGTTCGCCGTTGTCACAACACTTGCTCGGCAACAAGGTGATCTTGCCGCGCGTGCTGGGCGACGCGGGTTATCTGACGTTTCAAACGGGCAAGCTCTGGAACACGACGGCCAAGGAAGTCGGGTTCACCGATGGCATGACCAACAAAGAAGGCCGGCATGGCGGCGACGGCCTGACGATCGGCCGCAAATCGATGGAGCCGATTTACGACTTTATCAAAGACGCGGAGACGAAAAAGAAACCGTACTTCGTCTGGTACGCGCCGATGCTGCCGCATCAACCGCATAATCCTCCGGCCGAGTTGTTGGCAAAATATCAGGGCCGCGGCTTGAGTGAAAATGCGGCCAAGTACTTTGCCATGGTCGAGTGGTTCGATCAGACAATTGGCGAGTTGGATGAGTTTTTGAAGAAAGAAAACCGCTTCGACAATACCGTGGTGATTTACTTGGCCGACAATGGCTGGGATCCGGAACAGGGAAACCGCGCGAAGCTCTCGCCCTTTGAACTCGGAATCCACACGCCGATCATGGTTCGCTGGCCGAAGCATCTCAAACCGCTCCGCGACGACGAGACGCTCGCGTCGATCATCGACATCGTACCGACGACGCTCCATGCCTGCGGCCTGAAAGTCCCTGCCGATCTCCCGGGCCTCAATCTGCTCGACCGCGCGGCAATGACCGCGCGCAAAGCGGTCTTCGTCGAAGCCTACACGCACGACATCGCCGATCTGGATCAGCCGGAAAAGAGTCTCGTCACGCGTGTGGTAATCAGCGGGTGGAGCAAGCTTTTGCAGCCTAGTGCGACTCGCCCCGATAAGGGGTTCAGCTCGGCTCCCAAGGAGATTGAACTGTACAATCTCAAGGACGATCCCTTGGAAAAGAAGAATCTCGCCGCGGAACAACCGGGCGAGGTGAAGCGTTTGCAAGAGCTGCAGAAAAGCGAATGGAATGCAGCGCCTGGAGTAATGAAATAAAAACAGATGGCTTTTTTGCGGCACGCACGATATCCATGTGCCGCGTGTCCCGCATCTCCGAGAATCGCCCCCTGCGCGGCCGTGATGATCTTGTGTCGGATACTTGCTAGCCAGAACCTCAACCCCGCCCCACCTATGCCTGCCCATCGAACTTGTACCTTGCCTTGGCTGATTTGCTGTTCCGTCTTGTTCTTCAGCACCGCTGCCTACGCTGCGCCTGCCGGTAAGCCCAACGTCATCTATATCATGGCGGATGAGTTGGGCTACTATGAGCCGGGTTTCAACGGCGGCAAACACATCCAGACGCCAAACCTCGACCGCATGGCGGCCGAGGGGATGCGCTTCAAGAATATGCTTGCGGGTTCAACCGTCTGCGCGCCGACGCGTTGCTGCTTTCTCACGGGCAAGCACAGCGGCCACACCTCGGTCCGCTCCAACGGAGGCGGGACGCCATTGCGAGCGGACGAAGAGACGATGGCTTCGATCCTGAAACCGCTCGGGTATGCGACCGGCGGCTTCGGCAAGTGGGGCTGCGGCGGCCGCGACTCGACGGGCGTTCCCGAGAAGCATGGGTTCGATGTTTTCCTGGGGTACTACGATCAAGTCCACGCGCACAGTTATTACCCGCCGTACCTGATCCGCAACAGCGAAGAAGTTCCGCTCGCCGGCAACAAAGGGGGCAGCAGCGGCACCACTTATTCGCACTACGTCATTCACGACGCGGCGGTGAAATTTATCCGCGACCACAGCAAGCAGCCGTTCTTTGCGTACCTGCCTTACACCCCACCGCACGGCATCTTCGACATCCCCGACAACGATCCGGCCTGGGCGATTTACAAGGACAAGCCGTGGAGTCCCGACGCGCGGCGCTATGCCGCGATGGTCACGATGGTCGATCGTCAGGTCGGCGAAATCCTCAAGCTACTCAAGGAACTTGGCCTCGAAGAGAACACCATCGTCTTTTTCAGCGGCGATAACGGCGGCGCGGATTATTTTTCTTCCAAGGAAAACCCGCGCGGTGTGTTTGGTGCGAACAAGAATCCCGAGACGGGCGTGGAGTATCGCGGCAAGAAAGGGAACCTCTACGAAGGCGGCGTGCGCGTGCCGTTCATCGCGCGTTGGCCCGGAAAAATCGCCGCCGACAGCGTCAGCGACCATCTCGGTTACTTTCCGGATATCCTGCCAACGATCGCCGAACTGACCGGAGCCAAAGCGCCGGCCGACATCGACGGCATCTCGATCCTGCCGACGCTCCTCGGCGAAAAAGCCGCGGGTCATCCGCAAGCGGAGCACGACTATTTGTACTGGGAGATGTCGGGCCAAACCGCGATCCGCCAAGGGACATGGCGTGCGGTCCGTCCGCGGGCAAATGCGCCGTGGGAACTCTATGACCTCAAAACCGATCCGAGCGAGGCCAAGGATGTTGCCGCGGCGAATCCAGAAGTCGTCAAGAAGCTCAGCGCCCTCGCGGAGAAGGCTCATGAACCAGTAAGCGAAGGTTCATTTTCGAGCACCGCGCGCCATGAGCGCGATCGCCGCGCCAAGTTCGGCAAGCAGGACGACGAATCCGCGCCCGCCCCGAAAGGCAAGGCCAAGGGCAAAGCCAAGCAGGCCGCCTCGTAGCATTCAAAGTTATCATTGCTAAACGGCACTTTAGAAACAATACTCCACGAGCGGGTGACGTAAGTCACCCGGTTTTCTCGCAAACGGGACCACTGCCTGGTTGCAATCGCAAGTGGCAACGCGACAAAACACTTGTTACAATAATTTTCCATGGCCGCTTGGTGAAACTGGCAGACACGCAAGACTTAGGATCTTGTGCCGCAAGGCGTCGGGGTTCGACTCCCCGAGCGGCCACTTTTTTTACGATTTGACGTCGGTCGCTCGCGCATTATTTCTGCGCGGATTCTTGCGACGAAAATTCTTCCAACCGCAGCATCGTCGATTCTTCGTCGCTGCGATGAACGTGATAGTCCGGCAAATAGCCCGCGTCGTGGCGATGCCAGTGGCAGAACAGATTGTGATACCGGCAGGCCCAGCCGTACTTGGGCAGGACATCGTGCCGTGTGGTGTGGGAGAGCGATTCGAGTATGCTCGCCTTGTGCTGCTCGACTAGATTCCACTGCATAGCACCGTTTTCAATCGCTGCCTCGAGATAATTCACAAACCACCAGCCATCGACGTCGCGGCACAGCGCGTGCGGTGCTCTGTGAAAGTTCGCTGTCTTGGTTTGGTGCGATTGGAGCAGTAGCTCTTGCAGTGATTTCGCCAAAACGATGCGCGGCACGATCGACGTCTTGGACTCGAGCTGATAACTCTCGATCAGCGCCGTCCCGAAAATGATCTCATCGGTCAGGCAGATTAGCCCTTTTGTCAGCGCTCCGCGCACAAAATAGCCGTTGAGCGTCATACGGAGCTGATAGCGCTGCGCCGCGCGGACGATCAGCCAGGCACCCTCGGCTTGTTGCTGGTCGCTCTCGCCGAGGGGAAAACCAAACGCCAGATTGTCGCTAAAGAATTTCGTGGCCCAGCGGCCTGGCGCAGCGGCGTCCTGCTCGCTGGCGACTTGCCGGGCGAAATGGCGAGAATCCTCGATCGCCGCCGCGATTTTATTGAGAACCTGCTGCGCCTCGGCCTGCGTCGGGTTGGCGACCGTCATCTGCGAAAAGCCAAGCACATCGATAAATGCCACGGCCGATTCGCGCAAGACGGGATTCCCCGCGGCATCGAGATATGTCTGGGACTCGGGCATGTTCCACCGCGTCGTCGAGCTTTAGTTGTCGAATTAATGCGACGTCGATGTCGTCGAGTGCTCGTGTTCTGCAGGCGCAGCATGCGGCACCGGTTTCGTTCCGCTGCCGAACAAACGGATCACGACATAATAAAACACCGGCGTCAAAAACAGCCCGAAGATCGTCACGCCGAGCATGCCCGAAAAGACGGCGATCCCGAGCGTGCTCCGCATTTCGGCCCCGGCACCGACGGCAATCGCCAGCGGCACGACGCCGAGAATAAACGCCAGCGATGTCATGATGATCGGCCGCAGCCGCAACCGGCACGCTTCGACCGTCGCTTCGACCGGCTCGACACCCTGGGCCGATTTTTCTTTGGCGAACTCGACGATCAAGATCGCGTTCTTGCTGGCGAGACCGACGAGGACGACGAAGCCGATCTGCACGAAGATGTTGATATCCATCTTGGCCATCGCGACGCCAATCACGGAGCAGAGCAAACACATCGGCACGACCAAGATCACGGCCAGCGGCAGCGAAAGGCTTTCGTATTGCGCGGCCAAGACCAAGAACACGAGCACGACCGCCACACCAAAAACGATAATCGCCGTGTTGCCTGCCAGAATTTGCAGCAATGTCAATTCGGTCCATTGCAGACTCATGCCCGGCGGCAATTCTGTTTTGGCGAGTCCCTCGACCGTTTTAATCACGTCGCCCGTGCTGACGCCTGGCTTGGAACTGCCGTTGATCGGCGCGGCATTCACGGCGTTGTAACGGACGACGAGCGCTGGCCCGGACGATTCGCTGACGCTGCAAACGCTTCCCAAGGGAACCATCCCGCCGGACTGATTACGTACGAGCAGCTCGCGAACCTGTTCCGGATTCAGCCGGTACTTGGGATCGGCTTGCAGGTTCACCTGCCAGGTGCGGCCGAAATCATTGAAGTCGTTCGTATAATAACCGCCCAAGTAGAGCTGCAGCGTGGTAAAGACTTCGCTCAGCGAAATGCCCATCGCTTTGCAGCGTTCGCGGTCGATATCGACGTACATCTGCGGCGTTTGTGCGCGAAAGGCATTGAACATGCCCGCGATGCCCGGGGCACTGTTCCCCGCGGCCGCCAGTTGATCGGCATTGGCTTGGAGCTGGTCAAAACCGAGCGCGTCGATATCGCGGACCATGACCTTGAACCCGCCCGCGCTGCCGAGCCCATCGACGGCCGGTGCGCCGAAGACGGCAACGAGCGCTTCTTGAACATCGCGATAGGTCGCGGCGCGGAGCTTCGATGCGATGGCATCGGCCCCCATCTCCGCACCGTGGCGATGATGAAATTCATCGAGCACGACATAAACGGTGCCGTAATTCGAACCGATCGCATTTTGCACAATCGACTGACCCGAGATCGTGATCGTGTGCCCGATGCCCGGGATTCCCCCCGTGGCATGGCCATGCTCATCTTTTTTGCCATCCCCGCGGCAGATTTTTTCGATTTGGGCCATGATCTGCTGCGTCCGTTCGAGCGACGCACTGTCAGGCAAACGCACATCGACGAGCAAATAGCCTTTGTCCTGCGATGGAATAAACCCGATGGGCACCGCAGTGAAACTCCAGGCCGTCAGCGCCAACAACCCGACGTAGACCAACAGCACAATCGCACTGACCCGCAACAACACCCGCACGCTGCCGGCATAGGCGTTGGAACTGACGGTGAAAGCTTTATTGAACAAGGCAAAGAACCAACCGAGTGCCACGTTGAGCAATTTGGTGAACCAATCAGGTTCTTGTGTCTTCGGACGCAGCAGCAAAGCACACAACGCTGGGCTGAGCGTTAGCGAATTCAACGCCGAGAAGAACGTCGAGACGGCAATCGTCAGGGCGAATTGCCGGAAGAATTGGCCCGTGATGCCCGAGATGAACGCGCACGGGATAAAGACGCACATCAGCACGAGCGAGATCGCGATGATGGGGCCGGTGACCTCGCCCATCGCTTTGACCGCCGCGTCATGCGGCGATAGCCCATGCTCCAAGTGATGCTCGACCGCCTCGACGACGACAATCGCATCGTCGACGACGATCCCAATCGCCAGCACCAACCCGAACAACGAGAGGTTGTTCAAACTAAAGCCCATCCCCAGCATCACCGCGAACGTCCCGACGATGGCGACCGGCACGGCGATCAGCGGGATCAGCGTGGCCCGCCAGGATTGCAAGAACGCCAGCACGACGATGGCGACCAGGATGATCGCATCGCGGAGCGCCTTGAAAACTTCGTGGATCGATTCTTCGATGAACGGCGTCGTGTCGTACACGATGGCGTAGTCAAGATCGGGCGGGAATCGGACTTTCAATTCATCCATCCGCTTGCGAATTGCGTCGGCCGTGGCGAGCGCGTTGGAACCCGGCTGCTGAAAAATCCCCAGCCCAATCGAGGGCTGACCGTCGAGACTGCACGAGGTGTCTTCGTTTTTAGCGCCGAGTTGAATCCCGCCGAATTTGACGCCGTGCTCGTCGGTGCGCTCGTCCGAGACGACATCGCGCAAACGCACGAGCTGTCCCTCTTCTCCGGTGGCGACGATGATGTTGCCGAATTCCTCTTTAGACGTGAGCCGACCCAGGGTGCTGAGCGTGTATTGAAACGCTTGACCCGGCAATGTCGGCGAACGGGCGAGCGATCCGGCGGCGACTTGGACGTTTTGCTCGCGCAAGGAATTGCTGATGTCGCTCGCGCTTAGATTCCGCGAATACATGCGCTGAGGATCGAGCCAGACACGCATGCTGTAATCCAACTGCCCGAGATACGTCACATCGCCGACGCCTTTGATCTGCGCCAATTCATCGCGGATGTAGATCGTCGCGTAGTTGCTCAGATAAAGCTGATCGAACGATTTTTCCGGCGAAACCAAATTGACCACGAGGAGGATGTTCGGCGATTTCTTTTTGACGCTCACGCCCGTTTGCTTAACCTCGGGTGGCAATGTCGGCAGCGCGAGGTTCACGCGGTTTTGCACGAGGACTTGGGCCATGTCGAGATTCGTGCCGACTTCGAATGTCACGGTCAGGTTGTAACCTCCGTCGTTGGTCGATTGCGAGCTCATGTAGAGCATATTCTCGACACCGATGACTTGCTGCTCGATCGGCGCGGCCACCGTGTCGGCGACGACTTTGGCGCTGGCACCGGGATAGTTGCAGGTGACCTGCACCGTCGGCGGCGTGATCTCGGGATACTGCGCGACGGGCAAGATGCCCACGGCGATGATGCCGGCGAGCGTGATGATCACCGAGATGACCGCGGCGAAGATCGGGCGATTGATAAAGAAACTTGCCATGGATTAACGCTGCCCCGCTTCAGATGGTGTGCCTGGAACTGGATTCAACGTCTTGGCCGGATCAGCCGGTGGGGGCTGTGTTCCTGGGTTTGCTGCTTCCGGATTCGCGATTGCTGGTTTTTCTCCTGTTGTTGGTTTCGGCTGCATCGGCTTTTCTTCTACTGGTTCGTTCACTTGGATCGTTACCGGCGCGGGGGCTTCGAGCTTTTCGAGCTTTGCTTCGACCTTCTGGCCCGGCCGGACGCGTTGCAGCCCCTTGGTAATGACTTGCTCGCCCGCCTTGAGGCCGTCTTTGATGACGCGCAGAGTCCCCTCTTGTTTGCCGAGCGTGACAGTGCGGCGTTCGGCGGTTCCATCGCTGCCGACGACGTAGACAAATTTGATGCTGAGGTTGCTGCCGATCGCGCTTTCGGGAATCATCAGCGCCTGGTAGGGCTTGCTGACGGGGATGCGCAGCCGGACGAACATCCCGCCGGCCAGCATTTTTCGCTTGTTGGGAAATGTTGCGCGGATTTTCGTGGTACCGGTCTTTTTGTCCGCTTCATTCGCGACAACTTCCAAGGTTCCTTCGTGAGAAAATTCTTTCTCATCCGCGAGTTTCAAGAAACATTTGAGATCCAAGGCAGTTAAGTTGCCGGGCAATTGCGTGATATCTTTGCGCTGCCGCATGTACTTGAGCGTCGAGCGTTCATCGACGTCGAAATTGACCCACATCGGCTGCTCGTTGACGATCTTGGTGAGCAGCGTCCCCGAACCTTGTCCGCCGGTGACGATGTTCCCCGCCGAAACATAGTTCTTGTCAATACGGCCCGAGATCGGCGCTTTGACGACGCAGTTTTTAAGATCGATATAAGTGCGGCTGGCGTCGGCTTTGGCCGCTTCGATGGAAGCTTCCGAGGATTTCACGTCGGCAATCGCTTCTTCATATTCTTCCTTGGAGACCGCGCCGGATTTTACGAGTTGAGCGCGGCGCGCCAGCTTGGCTTTGTTTACTTCGAGCTGCGCGTCGTGCAGATTGATTCGCGCGAGCGACTGATTGTGGATCGCTTGATATTCCTCCGGATCGATGATGTAGAGCTCATCGCCCGCGGCGACATCGGCACCGTCGGTGAATTTGACCGTCTTGAGGACGCCATAAACTTGCGAGCGGACTTCGACCGCTTGAGACGGTTGGGTCGAGCCGGTGTACTCGTCAACATCGGTGGTTTCCCGTTCGGCCACTTGGACCGTCGTCACCTTGGGAAGTTCCTGCTCGGCGGCACTGGGCGCGGACGAGCCCTTGCAGCCGACGAGAATGGCGAGGAACAACAGTGTCAATGTTTTTAGCAACGGCATGGCCCACCAAAAATTTCTGATTGAAGCACGCGAACAACTGTACTGACACAACATTACGTTCTTTTCCCAAGCGACGAATCTCCTGTGGATGGGCATACCATCCGCAGGCTTGGGTTGGCGCTGAAGTAGAACTTTGAATCTTCCGGCGAAATTGCTTCGTGGATACTCGTTTTACTTGTTTCAGCATTCAATCCCCCAAACAAATTCCCATCGCGCGGGCGCTCTCCACAAACCCGCCGTCGAGCGGCACCGTCCGCAATTGGCCCGTGGCTTCGGCGATTGTAACGCTATCGATTCCAGAGCCAGTATACGTGACCATGCGGCCGAAGTCTTTGTGGGCGATCAACTGCACGGCCTTGGCTCCAAACGCGGTGCAAAGCATCCGGTCAAAATTCGTCGGCCCGCCGCCGCGCTGCAAATGGCCCAAGACGACGCAGCGCGAGTCCTTGCCCGTGCGCTTCTGGATCTCGTCGGAGACTTGCTGGCCGATGCCGCCGAGGCGCGCCTCGCGTTCGGCAGGCGCATTTGCGGACGTCACATAATCGCCCCCCGCCGGCTTGGCTCCTTCGGCAACGACGACAATCGAGAAACGCTTGCCGGCGTTTTCGCGTTCTAGAATCTTAGCGCATAACTTGTCGTAGCTAAACGGAATCTCGGGCATCAAAATCACATCGGCTCCGCCCGCTAGTCCGGCGTAAACCGCGATCCACCCGGCGTAGCGGCCCATGACTTCGAGAACCATCACACGGTTATGGCTTTCGGCCGTGCTATGGAGTCGATCAATCGCGTCGGTGGCGCAAGCCACGGCCGAATCAAATCCAAAGGTCATGATGGTGCAGCCGAGATCGTTGTCGATCGTCTTCGGCACGCCAACGATGGGGATGCCATGCTCGAACAACTGCAGCGCGATCGAGAGCGACCCATCGCCGCCGATCGAGACGAGTCCCGAGAGGCCGAGCTCTTCGCAGCCGCGTTTCGTGTCATCGAGCAAATCGCGCGGCAGTTGCCGGAGTTGCCCGTGTCCGGTCTTGGCCGAGAAGCGGCCTTGGTTCGCGGTGCCGAGAATCGTCCCGCCGCGCACGAGCAAGCCATTTAACGTTGCTCCTTCGAGAGCAATTGTCTTCTGCGGAGAAAGCAGGCCCTCGTAGCCGCCGATGATTCCAATACAGTCCCAACCGCGTGTGCGGGCGGCTTTCGCCGTGGCGCGAATGACGGCGTTTAAGCCGGGACAATCCCCGCCCCCTGTGACAACGCCGATCTTCGTCATGATGGATCAACCAAAGCGAATTTGAAACCGACACAACATTTTTGTGTCTGTTTCTGTGAATCTATTGTTTTCACAAGGAATAGCAACGAAAATCTGAGAGTGACGCCCCCCATTAGACTTCGGGATATTTATCTCTGCAAGCAGCCACGCCGGGCGCTTCCCCATAATTTTTCACTGAGGGCTGATCCCATGAGTAAGAAAAACAAAAAAGCGCAACCCGAAGTTGCCCGTCCCCCTGCCGAAGAATTGGGTTTGTCGAACAAGGATTACGCGCGCGAGCTAAAGAAGCTGCATGTCGAACTTGTGAAGCTTCAGGAATGGGTCAAGCAGAAAGGACTCAAGGTCTGTATCGTCTCCGAAGGCCGCGACGGCGCGGGCAAGGGCGGCACGATCAAGGCCATCACCGAACGCATCAGCCCGCGGGTTTTTCGCGTCGTCGCGCTGCCAGCGCCGACCGAACGAGAAAAGTCGCAAATGTATGTCCAGCGCTACATGGCACACTTTCCCGCGGCGGGCGAGGTCGTGATCTTCGACCGGAGCTGGTACAACCGAGCCGGCGTCGAGCGCGTGATGGGTTTTTGCAGTGACGATCAGGTGCAGCGATTTTTAGAAGTCGTTCCGTCTGTAGAAAATATCATGATCGAATCGGGAATCATCCTGCTCAAGTACTGGCTTGAAGTCAGCCCCGAGGAACAGACGCGGCGTTTGGAATCGCGCATCGATGATGGCCGCAAGATCTGGAAACTGACTCAGATGGATCTCGATTCGTACAGTCGCTGGTACGACTACTCGCGTGCCCGCGACGAGATGTTCCAGGCGACCGACACGAACACGGCTCCTTGGCACGTTGTGAACTCGAACGACAAGAAACGCGCGCGGCTGAATTTGATCACGCACTTGCTGAGTCAGATTCCTTACAAATCGGTGAAGCGCGAAGAGATCAAACTTCCCAAACGTCAGAAACCAGGCGATTACCAAGACCCCGATTACAAGTACAAATATGTGAAAGAGGTTTTTTAGCCGCTGAGATCTCGAACGACATTCCAACCCGACGCGTCAGCAAGGGCGAAATGCGTTCATTTCCTACAACATTTTGCCATCGTCGAACGAGTCTGTTTTTCTCCCCACTCATTTCAAGGACGAAGGATCAACCCATGCGTTATCTTGTGACATTTCAGATCAAACCCAATAGTAAAAACGAAATCCTGGAGAAATTCGATTTGCGGGGGCCGAATCGCGTCCCCGGCGTTCAGTTCCGCCAGGCTTGGATCAGCACCAAGCAAGATGTGATCTATGTGATTGGCGATGCGGATGATGAAGCGGTGCTGCAGAAAGCCTGCAGTGCCTGGGACGAATTCGGCACCTACAGCTATACCCCAGTTGTCGATATCGAGAATTTCTAAGGGGATGAACTTTGAAAACGTAGCTCAGCAGCGAGAGGCTTGGCGTAGAATGCAGCTTTGATTGTTCGCCCTCGCTAGCTGTTGCAATGACTCGACCTACCAGAGAAACAAACCAGATCCCCGCATCGGTGCGCGGCATCATCTTTGATGCCGTGGGGACGATCTTGCGGCCCGCGCCGCCGTTTCCGGTGATCTATCAAGCGGCCGCGCGGCGGTTTGGCGTGGAGTTGGAACAAGACGCGATCTTCGCCAAGTTCGTCACCGCGTTAGGCGCGAGCGACATCTACGATCGAGACGTTTTGCAATATCGGGATAGCGAACAGCGGGAACGCGATCGCTGGTTCGCTATTGTCTCGAATGTCTTCGCCGATTTTGTTTCCGGGGCCGAGTTGGATGCGCTGTTCGAAGAACTCTTCTCGCACTACGGCCGGCCCGAGAGTTGGCAGCTCTTTGCCGATGTGCCGGACTGCTGGCGCGCGTTGCGGCAGCGCGGCTACCGCGTCGGGATCGGGTCGAATTACGATTCGCGCTTGCAAACCGTCGTCGCGGGGCAACCGCCGCTGGATGAAAACGACGGGCTGTTTATCTCGTCGTTGGTTGGGTATCGCAAACCGGCGCGCGAGTTCTACGACGCGATCGCCAGGGCTTGGGAACTTCGGCCGGAGCAACTTCTGATGATCGGCGACGACCGGCTCAATGATTACCAGGGCGCACTCGATGCCGGCTGGCATTCAATCTTTCTCGATCGCGATAGCAAGCAGTCGGAACTGCGTGGGTTGCGGAGTTTGACGGAATTGACGCAATAAAAAGCCCGAGGCGTTAGCCAGGGCGTGAATCTTTGCCGCGAAATTAAATTACTTGTGCGGAATCGCTATGACGCAAGCGGGTGGGTACTCTTGCTTAACTTCTGAAGTTTGAACCGCATTCTACGCCCCGGCTTTCGCTCTTGTTCGCCGCGGCGTCTCCGATTACGATTCGCCCCCCGATGCGGTGCAGGAATGCGCCGTGCGAAGAGGGAGTCGCTGCTAGCACGGCAAAGCCGGCAGCACGGGCCAAATACTATTCACGGAATAACACCACACAGAGGCAGCTCATGGCGGTTCGATTGGCGGAGTTGGCGGCGTTGGTCGGCGGCAAGCTCGTGGGCGATGCGAGTCTCGAAATTACCGGAGCCGCGACGCTCGAATGCGCCAAACCGGGCGAGATCACGCTCGTGGATAAGGCCGACAAAGTCGTTCGCCTCAGCCGCAGCCAAGCCGTTGCCGTGCTGTTGCCGCTCGGTGTTGAAACGACCGCACTCCCCGCGATTCACGTTGCCGATGTGCACGCCGCGTTCGCGATTATCGTCCAACAGTTCCGCCCGCCGATGGTCTCCGCGCCTGCGGGCATTCATCCCGACGCGACCGTCGAAGCGACCGCGAAGCTCGCCAACGATGTCACGATCCACGCCATGGCGTTCATCGACCACGATGTTGAAATCGGGTCGCAGTGCGTGATCCATTCCGGCGCTCGGATTCTGCGCGGCAGCAAGATTGCTCCCGGTTGCACAATCTTCGCCAACGCCGTGCTCTACGAAGGCACCATCCTCGGCCCGCGCTGCATTGTGCACGCCGGTGCCAGTCTCGGGGCCTATGGCTTCGGCTACAAGATTCACGAAGGCCGGCATGTCCTCTCAGCGCAGCTTGGCTACGTCGAACTGCAAGCCGACGTCGAAGTCGGTGCCAACACGACGATCGACCGCGGCACCTACGGCCCGACGATCATCGGCGAAGGGACCAAGATCGACAACCTGGTGATGATCGCCCACAATTGCCGGCTCGGGAAGCACAACCTGATCTGCTCGCAAGTCGGCATCGCCGGCAGCACGACGACGGGCGATTACGTCGTCATGGCGGGGCAAGTCGGCGTCCGCGATCACGTCCACATCGGCAGCGGCGCGGTCCTCGGGGCGATGTCGGGCGTCGCCAACGACGTCCCGGAAAAGGCTCACATGCTCGGCGCTCCGGCGATCCCAGAACGGGATCAAAAGCTGCAATTCGCCACGCTGGCCAAGCTGCCCGAGATGCGCAAGATGCTCAAGGACCACGAGCGGAAGCTTAACATGCTACTCGGCGAAGAGGGCCAGCCGGAAACCCGCGCGGCGTAAATTTACCGTACGACGGACTTCTAGTCCGTCGCGAAATTTGCCGTGTTTTCGACGGACTAGAAGTCCGTCGTACGAAGCGATCTTTGCGACCTTCTGTTGAATCGCATTTTTTGAGTTCCAGTGGCTAGCATTTCTTCTTCATCGTCCCCCCAAACCGTCGGCCTTGTCGCCGGGTGGGGACGCTATCCCTTTGCCGTCGCCGAGGCATTGAAAGCCCAGGGGCATCGCGTCGCCGCGCTCGGGGTCAAGGATCATTGCGATCCGGCGCTGGCGAACATCTGCGACGCGTTCGAATGGGTCGGCATGGCGAAGATGGGCCAGGCGATGCGGTTCATGAAACGCCACGGCGTCACGCAAGCGACGATGGCCGGCAAGATCTTCAAGGTCCGGCTCTACCAGCGCGGCGCGTGGTGGCGGCACTTGCCGGACTGGAAAGCGCTGCGTGTCTTCTGGCCGCATTTCGTCTCTGGCCGGCGCGATCGCAAAGATGATACATTGCTCCTGGCCATTGTCGATGCGTATGCCGAAGTCGGCATCACCTTCGGGCCCGCGACCGATTATGCTCCGGAGTTGCTGGTGAAGACGGGTCAATTAACCAAGCTCGCGCCGACGAAAAGCCAATGGCGCGATATCGCGTTCGGCTGGAATCTGGCCAAAGAGATGGGCCGCCTCGACATCGGCCAGAGCGTCGTCATCAAAGATCAAACGGCCATTGCCATCGAAGCGATCGAAGGGACCGACGAATGCATTCGCCGCGCGGGCGTTCTTTGTACCGCCGGCGGCTTCACCGTCGTAAAGACCGCAAAGCCGAAACAAGACATGCGCTTCGATGTCCCGACAATTGGACTCGGCACGTTGCAGACGATGCTCGACGCTGGCGGCAAGGTTCTCGCTGTCGAAGCCGGCAAGACGATCCTCGTCGAGGAACAAGCGTTTCTTGAGTTTGCTGACAGCAAGGGACTGGTCGTTGTATCAATTGATCAGCCGCCGACGGAATAGATTCTTTTTTGCCACTGATAGACACTGATCAGGATTTTGATTTTCACTGATCAGCGGATCGCTAAGCCGCAAGCGGGTGGGTGCTCGTGCGGTATTGCAAAGTATTACCCGCGATGATCGCGGGCTTCATGACGGACGGCCTTTTCATGGGCGGCGATCAGCGACGCGATGTATGGATCGGCCCAAGGGAGCAGATCTTGATTCTGCTGCGGCTGCGGTTCGCGGCGAGCGGCACTGGTCTTTTCCGAGCGTTGGCTGTGGGGGAGGGTCATCACCATGGCAAATTCTCCGGTCGCAGTTGAGATAGTTTCGTGACTCCGTTCGATGCGAGACCTTAAAAGCAACCGTTGTGCCAAGAACCTGCGTCAAAGTTCGCCCCACCGTCCTGGAGCCGAATATGCCGAGAATTTGCAGAAAAAATTCCTTTGCGGCGGAGCAGGGCACCCTGCAAATCCCCTAGCTTACAGTCAAATCTGCTGGCGGCATGTAACTCTTACAACCACTGCGACGTCAAAGTTTCCAGGATTGGAAGAAACGCTGGGTGGCCGGGTTTGACCAACGGGAAGACCCGGAACGTTTGATATCGTACCTTGAAATAATTTCTCAAAGGTTCAGTACCAACTCTTCCGGGTCCTCACTTCGTTCGTCCCCGGCCACCCGGCAGTTTTGTCAGCGCTTGCAGTTGCCGAGTCACCGGCACACAATCAAAGCCCTGCCTGTCGGTACTCCGACAAATCAAATACTGTTCCGCTCTGATTTCCGCTAGCCCAACCCCGAGGTAATTCGATGACCCGCGCGTTGCTATTCTTGTCGTTGTTCGCGTTGACTCCGCTCTGTTGTTTCGCCGCTGGCGGCCCGGCGGAAACCGATCCGGCCAAGGCCAGCGAAGATTACAAGCTCCAAGGGGAATACCTCAGTGATGGGTCGGGAGATATTCCCGTGACGGGTATCCAAGTCATTGCCTTGGGCAAGGATGAATTCGAGGTAGTCAAATACGAAAAGGGATTGCCTGGCGCGGGTTGGACTCGTGAGGACAAAAAAGAAAAATACAAAGGCAAACTGAATGCAGGAATTATTGACATGGAAAAAGAAGGGCTAAAGCTACCGATCGCTGGTGATCTTGCGGTGCTGTTGGATCACAAAAACGGTAAAAACCTCAACAAATTCAAAAAGATCGAACGCAAAAGCCCCACGCTTGGTGCAAAACCGCCCGAAGGAGCGATCGTGCTCTTCGACGGCAAGGATAAAGAAAACTTCAAAGGCGGTTCGCTGCAAAAAGAGAGCTCCACGTCCGACGAGCAAGTCCTGCAAACCAATCCCGGCGGCAATCTCTTGAGCAAGCAAGAGTTCACCGATTTTACCTTGCATGTCGAATTCAAAACGCCTTACATGCCCGAAGCCCGCAGCCAAGGGCGCGGCAACAGCGGCATCTACTTGCAGAACCGCTACGAGTTGCAAATACTCGATTCGTTTGGCCTCGAAGGCGAGAACAACGAATGCGGTGGGTTCTATCAGGTGAGCAAACCAGCAGTGAACGTGTGCCTGCCGCCATTGAGTTGGCAAACGTACGACATCGATTTCACCAGCGCGAAATTCAACGACAAGGGCGAACGAACTTCGCCCGCGAAAGTGACCGTCAAGCACAATGGCTTCGTGATTCAAGAGAACTTAGAATTTCCCAAGGGTAGCACGGCGGGCGGTCAAAAAGAAAAAGCCGGCCCCGGGCCACTGCAAATTCAGGACCACGGCAATCCGGTTCAGCTCCGAAATATTTGGATTGTGGAAAAAACGAAATCGTAACGGTTGGCGAACTAGTCAGCGACGAGTTCGTAGTTACAATGCAGGAGTTACGGGAACTATTCGGACTGCAATTGACCCCGAATGATTACCGTGATAGAAAGTTCACCACAGTTTGGCTGGCAGCTTAACCGATAACAAAACTGCCAGCATTTTCCCGCACCATTTTTGAGCCAAATCTCTCTCGCACATTCCGTCGGAGGTCTACATTTTTTTGCGTTCACCCGAGTCAATCAATGCCAGAGCTTAGCTCGGCCAGACTCGCGTGCTTCTCGCAGCGACAGCCACCGTCGCAATCGGAGAGAGGTTTGATTTTCGACGCGAGGGATTCTGAAAAGAATCCCTCGCGTTTTTTGATTCTATGTGAAATATTTAGCGAACATAACGTCTAAAACTTTGTCATCTGAAATATTTTACGACTGGACATTATTTATGAGCATCTACTCAACCTACTGGGTCTTGAAATTCCCAAAGTATGGCGATTACCACAACGGGTGCGAATGGGTCGAAGTCATTGGCCAAGGCGTCCGGATACACATTGGGAGTCCAACTCCCGGCAATGGATATGAAGACGGCGATCCATATGCGAGCTTTCTTCCACCTGCTTTGCCTGTACCGGAAGCTGGTGATGGAATGGAATTGCGTGCGATGGTCATTGTGCGAGACGATGACTCTGAAAAACTAGGTCAGCAGTACACTCGTCCGTTACTGGTACTTTCAGGCTTTGAATATCAAACGATCTCATTTCCCGAATTGCATCGTCAAATCTGTGATGCACTGCGAGGAAATCGTCCGCGGTTCATCGCAGAATGGACAAATGTCGATGGCACAACGCGTCTATTTTTCGAAGATGGAACCAGTCGAGAAATTCACGAGGGAGAAATCTAATGCTCTAAGAATTATGTCAGAGTAATCCAGGCCCGGAGGGCCGAAATGCTTAAGCCCAGGCCGTCAGGCCTGGGTGTGCGTTGTAGAAAAAACAAAAGGTCCGGAGGACCGACACTACTCGCCAAGATAGCGTTCGTCCCACTCGATGCCGTGACGCTCGAGCAACTCGGTTAATTCTTCGAGATAACTTCGCTGCCGATGATGCTCCGCTTGGTGATGAAGGTAATTCTTCACTGTTGGCGACATCGATTGACTAACGCCGAAGGCTCCGTACTTCGTCTGCCAACGGAAATCTTGCAACTCGGGAAACGTCTCGTGAATCCACTTCGAGGAGTTGGATTTGTACTTGTTGACCAATTCGGCAATCGTCAATGTTGCCGGGACGAGCGCGAGAAGATGCACATGATCGGGCATCCCACCCGCGGCGAGTTGAATCGCGCCTGCATTCTTGGCGATCCCGCCGAGATAGGCGTAGAGTTGATCCTGCCATTGCGGATCGATCCAGAGTTGTCTGCCCGCGGTACTCCAGACGAAATGGACTTGCAGTGAGACGTAGGCCATGACGTGCCCCTTACGTTGAAAGAAGTGTCGGCCCTCCGGGCCTTTCCAATTTTATTTCATTCCACCCAGGCCTCACGGCCTGGGCTTAAGCATGCCGGCCCTCCGGGCCTGATGCGAATTCGACTCGCCCTCGCTCACGCGTCGGGCTTTCATTGATCCACCAACTCGTCTTCGTTTACGCGTCAAGTTGTCATCAATCCACCAGTTTGCTCTCATCCAACCCGAGCTTCTTCATTTTCTTGTAGAGCGTTGTGCGGTTGATGCCGAGTTGGTCGGCGGTGAGATTGCGGTTCCAGGAATTGATCTCCAACACGTCCATGATGATCTGGCGTTCCGGTTCCATGAGCGCTTCCTTGAGCGACGAACCGGGAATCGCGCGGGCCGCCATGCCGTGGCTTGGCAGGGCCATCAACTGCGGCGGCAGATCGGCCGGCGTGATCAGTTCGCTCTTGCCGAGCAATACCGCGCGTTCGATCACGTTTTGCAGTTCACGCACATTGCCCGGCCAGTTGTAACGCTGCAAGATCGTCAGCGCTTCTTCGTGGAAGCCGCGGACTTTCTTGCCCGTGTCTTTAGAGACCTTTTGCAGGAAATGTTCGGCGAGCAGCGGAATGTCGTTCGCGCGTTCGCGTAGGTTCGGCAGCTCGATGTTGATGACGTTGATTCGGTAGAACAGATCCTGGCGGAATTTTCCGCTCGCAACCGCCTCGGTCAGAATCTCGTTCGTCGCCAAGATCACGCGCGTATCGACGCGGATCGTCTTGTTGCCGCCCACCGGTTCGAATTCGAATTCTTGCAGGACGCGGAGCAGTTTCACCTGCAACCCCGGAGTCGCGGTGCCGATCTCGTCGAGGAAAATCGTGCCCGTATCGGCATGGGCGAACTTGCCAACCTTGTCATGATTCGCCCCGGTAAACGAGCCGGCCGTGTGGCCGAAGAGTTCGCTTTCGAGCAGTGTCTCGGGAAGCGCGCCGCACGCCACTTCGACAAACGGTTTGTTCTTGCGCGAGCTGCGGCGATGCAGCGCGCGGGCGATCAACGATTTACCCGTGCCGCTTTCGCCGGTGATCAGAACGGTCGCCTTCGTATCAGCGACGCTGTCGATCATTTCATAGACGCGTTGCATCCGATGGTCGCGGCCGACGACGTTTTCCAGGCTGAACCGCTGGTCGAGTTGTTTCTTGAGGATTTGATTTTCGGCGAGGACGCGGCCTTGGTTCAAGGCGCGCTGGATCGCCATATCGAGTTCTTGGTCGATCAGCGGCTTCGTCAGAAAGTCGAACGCGCCGGCGCGGATCGCTTCCATCGCCATTTCGACCGAGCCGTACCCGCTGAGCATGATGACGCTGATTTCGGGGTGCGTCTTGCGGCAATGCTGCAGGATCTCGAACCCATCGGCGTCGCGCAGTCGCACATCGCAAAGGACAATGTCCAACGGTTTGCGCCCAATGATTCCGAGTGCCGCGGTGCGGTCGGCGGCCGTTTCGACGCGATACCCTTGGTCGCGCAGCCACGCGGCCATCGAGTCGAGAACATGGCGGTCATCATCGATCAAGAGCAGGTTACCGCGGCTCATGATGGGGTCTCACAGTAAACGGACTTACGGGTCAACTTGGGAACGTCGACAGCAGCCCTCCGCGCTTCCCACGAAGCCACGGTGATGCCGGCGAACGACATTCCTCACGGTGTTATTTAGGTCGCCGCTGCCGAATGTCAACGCAAAATCGGATGCTTCCCCGCGCCGTCGGAACTACCGTCATAACCGGACAGCATTGTTGAAGGATCCGGCAGGAGAAGTTCGATGGATGTTGTTTTTAAGCTACATTTTCTCAGCTTCAATTTTCCACTCGCACAACACCGGAAGACTTACCTCTTCTGCTCGCAAAAGCGTGTCTCTGTATGATCGCCAGCGAACTGCAATCGAAACTGCTGCAACGCGCCCGGCGGCTCTACACGCTGCCGGAAGTAGCGCTCGAAGTGCTCCGTCTTACGCAGAGTCCGCTGGTCGATCTGGTGGCGTTGCGGGAATGCCTGGAACGCGATCCGGCGTTGACCGGCAAGATTCTCCGGTTGGTCAATAGTTCGCTCTTTGGACGCAACCGCGAGATTGCCAGCTTGCAACAAGCGCTGTCCGTCTTGGGGATCAACCCGCTCAAGACATTGGTCCTTGGCCTGAATTTGCCCAGCACCTTGTTCTTGAATATCCAGGGCGATCTGCTGCGCAAATATTGGCAGAAGAGCCTGGCCAAGGCGGCGCTCGCCCGCGAGTTGGGAAAACTTACCGTGCCGCAGCACGTCGACGAGTTGTTTCTCGCCGGCTTGCTGGGTGATGTGGGTACATTGCTTTTGGTTCAGGAACTCGGCGAACATTATTCCCAGTTCTTGCGGGTCACACTTGCCTCGGCGCAACAGCGCGAGCATTGGGAAATGGGGGCGCTTGGTTTTGATCATGCGCAGTTGAGCGGGGCAATGTTGCGGGATTGGAAACTCGCCGAAGTGGTGTGCCGATTGGTGACCGCGGGGACCGTTGAGAAACGCCAGCGCGCCTTGCCCGCCGCCGAAGTGCCTCTCGCGCGGGTGTTGGAATTGGCCGATCGGATGTCGTGGTGCTGGATGGAAAATCGCGACGACTTGGCCGCGGGGATTTCTTCGCTGGCCGAAGGACAACTGAAAATCAGCACCGCGCAGCTCACGCAAATTGCCGGTGTCGTCAGCGGGCAGTTGGAGCAGTTGGGCCAAGTCTTTGCCCAGCACGGGGAATTGGCCGTTGATTGCGAACGAATCACGCAGGAAGTCCTGGCGCGGTTGTCGGACTTAAGCACCGATCAAGTCGCACGGGATTTGCGTTCGCGGCAGTTGCAGCAATCCGAAGAACGCTGCGACGCGGCGAGCCGCGCGTTGCGCGAAAAAGCGCCGCATGCTTGGCGCAATGTGCAAGAACTGATCGAAGAGCAAAAACTCGCCAACCAAAACGCGTGGCCCCCGATGACACTCACGGCAACTGCAGCAACCGCTCCGGTCTTGGCACTAGCGGCCCCACATAACGATGAAAACAGCCGCGGTTCAACTATCGCCGCGCGGCACTTGCGGCCGCTGCTAAGCGACTTGGGCCCGAATCACGCGGCGCTGTTGGGAAACCAGCACGCGGCGAAAACACCGTCGGCCGAAAATGCCGCGGCGACGCCAAATGATGCCGTGCTCCGTTCCACGTTGACCACGACGATCTTGCAGTGCCGGCAATGCCGCAGCCCGCTGAGTCTGGTGTTGATCGCGATTCCGGGTGAACCGGAGCAGCCGTGCGATCGGGCGACGGAGTTACTGCGGAGCCGCTTGCGCAAGGGAGACTTGCCGGGCCAAAGCACACTCGCCCTGCGGCCGCGTGAATTCGCGGTCTTGCTGCCCGATTGCGAACGCCGCGCGGCGACGGAATGGGCCAGCGAAATCCTGCGTCAGATGCAGCACATCGCCCCCGAACGCGGCCTCTCAATCGGCGTCGCCAGCATCGTGCACTTGCCCCGAAACTTTGCCGCCGACAATCTGATTAGCGCCGTGCGGCGCTGCTTGGACGGTGCGATCTTGTCGGGGGGAAATACAGTGAAGAGTATCGAAGTCAGTTAGTAATGGATAATTGACAATTGATAATGGACAATGATTTGCAATTCGCAAAGCGAATGAGCATTTGATAACGCTCTCTGTGCCGCTCTGAATTTCCTCCGCTGCTCCGTGTTTCTGAATTCTGCATTCGCTACTGGAGGTCCCTGCGCGACGATTGATTGCAGCAGCACTCCCTGGCTTACGCCTCGGGCTTTTATCACGCATGCGGTAACGTTGCCAGTCGATTCGCGCGTCGTGCCGAGAGGACATAACGCAGTGTCAGTCCAAAGACGATGACCGCCGCGCCGGCGACCGTCCAGATGGCCGGCACTTCGCCGATCATCATATATGCCCAGACCGGCACGAGAAACGGTTCGATGAGTGTGAGGATCGTGGCTTCGTGGCTGGCGATGGTGCGGAGGCCCCAACTGAAGAGCAAGTATGGCAGCGCCATCTGCAACACACCAAACAGCGCGAGCCAGAGCAACTGCGCCGGCGATGGCCAAATCTCCCAGTACACGACAAACGGCAACAAGAACAGCGCCGTCAGCGATTGATTCACCGCGACGAGCCAGAACGCATTCTCCCCGCGCATCCGCCGTAGAAACAGCACGACGAGCGCGTACGTGATCGCCGACACGAGTCCGCTGATCACCGCCAGCATGGCCCACTCGCCCTGCAGCGAACGAAACTCAAAAAACAGAATCAACGCCACGCCGACCAGCGCCGGCAGGATCAAGCCCCAGGCTCCCAGTTCCCATGGTTCGCGAAAGACGTACCGCGAGATTAATAATACCCAGCACGGTGCGGTGTATTGCAGCCAAATCGCGTTGGCACTCGTCCCCCAACTCATCGAGCTTAAGAAACTGACGACCATCACCGCGAAGCAAAACCCCATCGGCAGCAATTCCCATCGCCAGCGCGGCCGCCGCACGAATGGCCATAAGAACAGTGCGGCGAAACCCGCGCGCCAAAACGAGAGCAACAGCCCGCGCTTCTCCATCGGCCAAGAGTCAAAGAGCTCTAGCTTGCCAAACAGCCCGCTCGTGCTCCACAAGAAACCAGCGACGATGATCGCCAGCCGCGCCAGCCATAGCGGAGTCGTTGGGGATGGAACAGCGCCAGGCTCCGGCTCGATCGCGGCGGGATTGGCTTGGCTCATTTGCTGGCCGAGACGGCGATCATGACGATGACACCCAAGATCACCACGGCCGCGATCCCGATCGCCCAGTTCAGCCACAGCCGGCCGGTCCGTTCGTCACGGATCGCCCGTTCGCGTTCGCGCTTTTGCGTCTCTTCGACGCTTTGAAATTTCCGCAGCGTGAATTGCGTTTCGCAGTAAGGGCAAAGCACATCCTGGTCCAGCATGTCGTGCGGCGTCTCGAGGATGTGCCCTTTGGGGCAGGGGATATGCCAAATCCGCGGATCTTCCATCCCCTGAGACTCATCCCAATCGCCGGGAACGTTGGGCGTGCCGGATGTCAACTCGCTGAGACTCGCACCGCTCTTCGTCGGGAGATCCATCGCCAAGAATGGCATGCTCGGCGCGTTGCTTGCGGGTGCCGGAGTAGTTGGAAACGCGGGAGCCGTGGGCGCAGGAAACGCGGGTGCTTGCGGCGCGACAAACGGGTTGCTGCTCGGCGCAGAGCCCGGCAAATTCGCGAAGGGATTGTTCGCTGGAGCACTCAGCGGAGATGGCGGAGGATTTTGCCAGCCGGGTTGGCCGGGCAGTTGTTGCGGCGGAAAGCCGGGTGGCGGCGGCGCGCCGTAGCCTGGCGGAGGTTGTTGCCCCAGTTGCTGCATGACCGGCACCGTCAATTGGGTGCCGCAGTAGGGACAGCCGACGATTTGCCCCTGATGGGCTTCGTCAACGCTTAGAATCTGTTGGCAGGGGCAACGAATTTGGATCGGCATGGGCAAGCAGGCGCAAGGTGCAAGTCAGGAATGGCTTCCGCTGGCAAGAACCTTCTATTTTCCCCCCGATTCGGCGGGAAATCAATCGCCAATCGCCGCCTGATAACAGAACTCGAGCAGCAATTCGGTCTCTTTGCGCTGAATATGACGGCAAAGCAGGTCCGCCTGTTGTGGAGTGCCGCTGGCTCGGTCTGTGCTTGCAGCAGCCGCGGCTTGGCACAGATCAACGAATTTCTCGGGTTGCCACGACTCTGCATTCAACAGCCAACCGGCCGCCGGCCACGGATGCTGCGCCAAATGCTCGCGCGCGATTTCCCGCGCCGCTGCGGCGACCGCGGGAAAAATCGGATGCCGGCGCACGCGGGCGAACCAATACTTGGCATTGCCGTAATCCGGCTCGCGGCGATGCATGATGCCGTGCCAGTAGCTGCCCGTCGCGTCGTGCAGTTCTTGGCTGATCGAATGCGACTCGTCGAGCCCGTCGTAGAGCAACAAGAGGCCCGCGACACAGGCTCGCGCGGCGTGTGGATCGCGCGGCTTGAGCGGCGCGAACAATTCCGTGATCGGTTCGGCGCTCAGCGCCGCACAGATTTTGTTCTGCCGCTGCCCCGGCCCTAGCTCATTGAGCGGCGCGTCGCGCACAAGCTGCGCGAAGTACGGCGATTGTTCGAAGGCGTCCAAAATACGAATCCTGTTCGATCAACTACCCATCCGCTTGCGGCTTGGCGATGATCAGTGGCAAAAATGTATTTCACGAATTACCCAAACGCCAGCCACCCCAGCGCCGCGAACCAAATCACCAGCGCCGCGATGCTGACGATCAGCCACCGCCGATCGCGCGGCGTTGCCGCCGGCTCAGGGCGGATGTCCCACTGAAAGCCCGCCGGCTTATCCTCTTTGGCCGCGGCGGGCGGCGCAGCTTTTTTGTCAGATTGTTTGGGCATCGAAGGCTAATGCTGGACGTGAAGTAAAGTCTCGGATTTCAAGCAAACGCTTCTTCAGCGCCAACCCAAGCCTGCGGATGGTATGCCCATCCGTAGGAGATTCGCTAATTTCAGAATGAGTTGTTGACTTGCGATTGCTGTTCAACGTTGTTCGGCGTCCGTCGAAATCTTGAACTCTTGCACCAGCGCCTGATCGAAATCGTAGACGTCGTCAAAGTCTTCGCGGCGGTCCTGTTTTGTCTTGCGCATCTGCCCGATTTTGATCAGGTTGTAAACGATCTCGCCGAAATCGCCGGTCCGCGTGATGCCCCAACTATTCAAGACACACTTGGCCATGTACCCGTATTGTTGCAGGGCGTACTGGCGAATCGCGTGACAAAGTTCTTGCCCGGTGAGGTGCCGCTCGGGGCGGCGCGATTCGTGTTTGCCGCCAGTCCGCTGCTTGCCGCGCGGCGTGGGCAGGTTTTCTTCGCTGTCCCCTTCGTTGCCCATGCCTAGCGTGTCGTGCGCGTAGCTGAGCGCTTCGAAGAGAAAGGCGTACGCTTCGAGCTTGTAACGCCGGTCGCGTTGCAACAAATCGAACAGGGCTTGCCGCGGGTCGTCCATAAAGCTGGATAAATCTCGTCATCAATCAGGAAAAAACTTCGCCACAGATCATTGAACCACATCAATCACTGCCAGCATCAACCCAAGCCTGCGGATGGTAAGCCCATCCGTAGGAGCGACGTCGTTAACTCGGCGTATCGCCAGAATCGGATTTGTTGTCAACTTGCGGAGGCGGCTCGTTTGCCGGCGGAGCTTCTCCGCTCTTTGCTTCCGGATGTCGCTCGCGTTGTTGCGGCTCAGGATTTTTTTGTTCCGTATTTTTTTGCTCTGGCTTCTGTCTTTCGCCGCGCGGCGCATCGGACTTGCCGCGCTGTTCTTGTGCCGGCGGACGCCGTTCGCGGCGGCTGTTGTCCGGCGTTTCGTTGCCCGTACCGCGGCTGAGCACCGTCAGAATCTCCGCGGCCGGGATCATCACCCGGCGGCGATCTTCGGTTTCGACGAGCAATTGCTGGGCGAGGATTTCCTGCGCCAACACGCGGCAACGTCCGCGCGATGTGATCACATCGGCCCCGATCGGCGGCAGTTCTTTCTGCAACGCCTCGTAGGTGTCGTACTCATAGCGCAGGCAGCATTTCAAACGTCCGCAGCGGCCCGAGATTTTCGTGGGGTCGAGCGTCGCCTTTTGCAGCTTCGCCATCTTCATCGACACCGGCGGCATCTCGCTTAGGTGCGTGTTGCAGCAGACCGGCTTGCCGCAATCGCCGTAATCGGCCAGTAGCTTCGCCTCGTCGCGGCTGCCGATCTGCTTCATTTCGATCCGTGTCTGAAAATCTGCCGCGATCGCTTTGACCAGTTCGCGAAAGTCGATTCGATTCTCCGACAGGTAGTAGATCACCACCCGCTCGCCGCCGAAGATTCGCTCGACATCGACCAGTTGCATGTCCAAGCCCGACGCTTCGACGTGCTTCTTGACGACTTGATACTCGTCGCGCTGCTTGGCGAGAATTTTCGAGAGTTCCAGCGAATCGCCGGGCGTCATCTCGCGCTGGATGGTCCCCTGCGCGGGGTTGGTCATTTGCGAGAGGGCTTGCGGTGTCGCTTCACTGAGAATGATGCCCGTCTCGATCCCGCGATCGGTGCGGGCGATGACCTGCGTCCCGCGCGAATAGACCACGTTCTCGCGAGTCTGCATGACCCCGAGCGTGCGCATGACGCCGTAACGAACGACAAATTTCGGCATTATTGATAGCGACGGAAAGTGCTCCGAGGAGCAAGATCGGCCGCAAAAAGACGGAGTGCGGAAAGACCCGTAGTATATCGGAGCAGTGCGAGACAGTGAAGAGATGAGAAAGGCAGCAGAAAATGCATTTGCCCACAGATGGACACAGATTCACACAGATAAAGGCAAGGATAAATTCACTTGAAGAACTCTTGCCCTTAATGGATTTGAATTTGTATTGAATTTAGCGGTGTCCAGTTGTGGAAAATCATTTTATGCATTTGCCTCCCGCTCCAGCACAATCGCCGTCGCCGTGGCGTGCGAGCGGCAGTGGGCCATCGTGACGCGAATCTCGCCGATCGGCAGTTGTTCGAGCGCGTCGCGCATCGAGCCGCGGAATTTAACCTTGGCCCCGCCATTCGCCACGGGCCGAATCTCCATGTCGCTCCAATGGAGCGTTCGCTGCCAGCGCAGCCCTACGGCGCGCGCGATGGCCTGCTTCGCGGCCCAGATCGCGGCGTAGTGCTGGGTCGTTTGGCTGCGGTTCTGGCAGAACGTCAGCTCGCGCGGCGTAAAGACGCGGTTCAAAAACTCCTCGGCGTGCCGTTCGATCATCTTGGCGATGCGCAGGACTTCGACGATTTCGGTTCCTAGCCCGTGGATTTTCATGGTGTCTCTCCCGCCGCTTCGCGCAGCGCGAACCAGCCATTTCGTTTGCCGACGATCAAGACCGCGAGGGCGACGCCGAGCTTCGCCGCCGCATCGCCGATCCACCAGGCAATGGTTTTCGCCGCGTCGGTCTGCGGCGTCATGAACTCGCTCCAGGTCGGCGGGCGGAATTGATCTTCGAGCAGTGCCGCGAATTGCGGTTCTTTCTTCGCGGCTTCGATCAGTTGCGCCTCGCGCGCCGCGACCGCATCGCGCCACTCAAAGAAATGCCCCGCGATTGCCATGAAAACCCCGGCCAGAAGGGTCACGAGCAAAAACAGCGGCCACGAAGCCACCAAACGCTGCTGCCAAAGAAACAACGCCGCCGCGCCCAGCCCGCCGCCGGCGATCAGCACGATCATCGGCCAGCCGACGCGCGGCGCGAGGAGTTGACTCAAGCGCGCTAGCGCCACCGCCGCAATGGCCAGCAAAAGTAGCATCAAGAATAAGAACGCCGCTTGTTTCATCATTCGATTATCGAACGCGGCAGGAAAATCTACAAGCGGAGGAGTCAAAAGCAATCGCACGAAAAATCGCGATGACGCAAGCGTAGGGGTACCGTTACGGTACCCCTACGCTTGCGTCATCGCGATTCAGCGCCCTCACTTCCCCGGCAGCAATTGCACCGCATCGACGATCACAAACCCTTCGGTCCCGTTGTTGCTGATCGTGATCTCGGATTCGGCGTCGCTCACCAGTTCGACCGTGCCAATCGAGCGAAATGCCTCGCCGCGCGGCATCGGCATGGTTTGATCCACGATCAGTTTCGTCGCCACTGGCCCGCTGCTGACGATGACGGGCACCTTCTTCGCACGTGTCTCGTGGGCCGAGTACGCCATGAGGAGTACGTATTTCCCGGCCTTCGGCGCGGTGAACCGGAACGTGGCGGACGATTTTCCGTCCCCCTTTTTTTGATCGTGGACGTAACCCGAGCCGACATGCGGTTTGAAGTTCGCAGACCGCTCCCAATCGCCGGCGAGTTTCGCGCTGCTGTCATCGAGCACAATCCCGGGCAATGACTTCGGATCGAGCGCGGCTGGCAAATCGCTGTCGCGCGGAAGCGGCGAAGGCTCGGGCAGCGCCAGGACTTGGCCCTGCGCGAGCAACCGCTCGCGGATCTTGGCGTAGGGCAACTCGTGCAACGGCTGCTTGCTCTTCGCCGCCAGCGTCGCGATCACGCCGGCGCTTTGCCCAATGATCATCCATGTCGGTTCGACGCGGATCGACGAGATGCCGACATGGGTGCAAGACATTGCTACCGGCACGAGCAAATTCGTGCACTCCTCGGACTTCGGCAAGATCGCGCGATACGGAATGTGATAGGCGTAACCGTGCTTGGTTTCCGGCGCTCGGACGGGGAAGATCGTTCCTTCGTTGATGACGCCGCCGTTCTTGAGCGCGACGCGCTGGCAGTCATGCGAATCGATCGGGAACGACGAGACGGCAATCGCATCTGCCTTGGCGGGACTGTCGATGATGTCCTTTTGACTGACGACATACATGCCGCGCATCCGCCGTCCTTCGCGGACGTAAAGCGCCGGCGAGAAGTGGCCGTATTCGGCGAACTCGTCCTTGCACAAGCCGAGCTTCGCGTACTTCTGGCGCGTCGCCTCGGGCATGGCCGGATCGGTCGTTAGGAAGTGATACAACTCGAGCGTGTACTGCTCGTGAGCTTCCCAGATTTCGGCGCGCCGCGCGGCGTTGGCTTCGCTCCAGCCGTTGCAGGCACCTACTAGGCCTAGCGAGAACTGCCCGCCGATCGAGTTGTTCCCGTCAACTTTCTTCCCCGGCAGCGGGTACATATCCCAGCCAGGGTTGCCGCCAGCTTTCACAAAACGCCGCACCACTTCGAAACGAGCCGGATCGTAGTTCGCTGGCTTGGGCATTGGGACGCGATTCGCCGGATCATCGGTCAAGCAAAGCCGAAAGCTATAGACCATCACATTGGCATCGCCCGCCTCTTCGGGGCCGGCGTCGGCCGTCGTGATCAGCGGCAGCGGCTTGCCCTCGGCGTCGAAGCCGTCGATGGGCATTTTCTTCTTGGGGTAACGCTTGCCGGCCAATGGTTCGTTGAACTCGGCGCGGCCCTCGCGGCCGATCACCCATTTGACGCCCGCCGCGGCCAGGAGATCGCCTTCGTAAGTGGCGTCGATGAAGACGCGTGCTGCGAAGGTGCCGTCGCTCGTTTTCAGTGCCGTGATGCGCGACCCGTCTTTCTGGACCTCTTCGAGGACGCGCTTGGTGAGGACTTTGACGCCGGCCTCGTCGAGCATTTGCCGCGTCACACGCATCGCCACATGCGGTTCGTAGGTCCATTTCTCTTGATCCTTGACGCTGACCTTGTACGGCAAGGTGACGCCGCGCGCGGTGTAATCTTTTTCGATCCGCGTGTGCCATTCATCGAACAGGCCCATGACCGTGCTGCGGACGGTTTGATTGGAATCGCTGAAACTCAGCCCGCCCGTGTTCAACCCGCCGATGTGGTCCGTCGGTTCGAGCAAGATGACGGTCCCGCCTTCGCGGGCCGCGGCAATCGCGGCGCAGAACCCGCCCGGCGTCGCGCCGTAGACGACGACATCGGCCTCGGATTTCGCGGGTTCGGCCGCACGACAGAATAAGAGCGGTGTCAGAAGCAGCAGGGCCAAGCAAAGGAGGGGATTCTTCATGATAATTGTCGTTGTATTTGTGGAAAGGAAGTGCTTTTAATTTGGCATAACTACCACTGGCTTCATTTTGATACAATCATAAAATACATTGTATCAAAATCAAATGTGCTTTATTGCATTTGCGTGGAAGTCAAAATTTAGCCCACCTGAGGAATTTACCATGACTGATCTGCCTGAAACGATTGGAACACCGATTTCCGGAGGTTTTGCAATAGTCAGGATTGTGAAATACCCGGATGGGAGAATTGTTGCTAGAAAAGAATTGCGGAATTATCACGATCCTGTACATTTGGCTCGCTTTAAGCATGAAGTGAAGATCATTTCGAGTCTTGATCATCAATATGTTGTAAAAATTCTTGATCATAATCTCGATGAGCTTCCGCCATGGTTTGAAATGCCTGTTCTAAAAACTTGGAATGAGTATACCAAAATAAGTAGATGGAATTACCAGGATATAAAGATTGTATTTTATAAGATATTAGAAGGAGTCAGATTTGTGCATGCGAATAAAGTCTATCATCGTGATATTACACCAGGCAACGTGTTATTTGACGCAAATGGTAATCCCATTCTTACGGACTTCGGTCTTGGACTCAAAACTGGTACTGATTTTTCTAGACATACCCGCACTGACGAAGGATTTGGAACCCCAGGGTTTGCTGCGCCTGAACAGTACGAGAAGGGTAGATTTCGCGATGCTGATCAGAGGTCTGACATTTTCGGACTCGGGAACTTACTTACCTACATGTTTAACAATACCTCTAACCCAAACACGATTGCAATTATCCGGAACACTAAAGTTAAGCAATTTATTCATAAATGTATTAAGGAAAACCCAGGTGAACGCTATTCAAACTTAGACGACATGATAAGTGCGTTTGTTGAACTTGAATTCCACGATGAGAAAGATTTGTATGTAAGTGCGACTAAAGAGCTTAAAGATGAGCATGGAATATCAGATCAATGCATCGCACAGCTTCGGAGTTTAGCAGATTCAATAACTTATGTACGGGCTTTTTTTCTAGAAAGTAGTATGGAGTCAATAATTAAGTTCAAAGAACATGATTCAGCATTATTCAGGCTGTTTATGAACAATTTTTTTTTTCAATCTTTCTGAGTATCAAGTAGGAGGGACTTGGATAGATACAGTGATGAAAAAGTGTCTTGAATTGTACGATACTATCTTATCCACCCTTAATGTTACTTTCAATATTGTGGGTATGGGCATGCCTGAATTCTTATACGGAGCAGCGAAATGCTTCTATGTTTCTACACGTGGATGGAATGGTGAAAACCCCGGATTGCGTTATTTGAGAACTCTGTTTAGGAATGTCGGTAAACATGAGTCATCTTTATACTACTTCCAAGGTCTAGCTAGGAAAGCTATGAATGAAGGTAATTTACAAATTATCCAATTTATTCGAAGTACTTTTCGCGATGATTGCAGTCAATTGATTGTTGAGATTGACAGAATTCTAAATGGCGGTAACTGATTTAATGTATAGCGGGCAGATGGTGCTATAAGTTCACTTCCCCGCCTCCCCCAACTCAATCCGCCGATAGATCGGCAGATGGCGGTAATAAACCTCCAGCGTGCAGATTGCCAGCGACGTCATGTAGAGCCGGCCGCCGGCATGGACGTCGTGGCCGCCGTTGATCGCGCCGCCGACAGGGTCCCAACTCCCCGCTTCGTGGCCTTTGTCGGATTGCAGTTCGATCAGCGTGTCGCGCGCGGCGGTGTTCCAGGTCTCCCACTCTTCGCCGCCGAGATGATGCATCGTCTGCGTCGCGTAGTACCAGTAGTAGATGTTGGGCTTGGACGCCTTCGGCAGATGCTTGAGCAGGTGCTTGCTCCCTTCGACTAGTCCCGGGTGATCCGCCGGCCAGCCGAGGTACTCGCGGCAGAGCAGCCCTTCGGCGATCATCGCGTCCTCGGGCGTGCGGCCGACGACGTACGAATAAAGTCCGCCATGCTTGCCCCCTTGGACCGAGTCGAGGAACTTCGCAGCGCGGTCGAAGACATCTTGCGGCACGGTCAAGCCAGCATGCCGCGCGCTTTGCAGCGCCATGAGCTGCCAGCCGACGACACTCGTGTCACCCTGATCGCCGGGGATATAACGCCAGCCGCCGGCGCGGCGATTGTCGCGCTTGTCTTGGGCTTTGACGATGAAGTCGACGGCTTTTTGCGCGGGGCCGCGCAACGCTTCGTCTTTGGTCAGCAGGTACGCTTCGCAGAGCGCGATCGAGGCGATGCCGTGCGCGTACATATTGCCGCTGCCGGAACGGAGATCGCCGTTGGACTTCTGCGCACTCACGAGCCACGCGATGCCGCGTTTGACGTTTTCGCTGTAGATGCCGCGGTCGGGTGTTTGACCCGCACCGAGAAACGGCAGCAATGCCAAGCCGGTCGCGGCGGTGTCGCTGTGGGCTTGACCCGTTCTGCCGCAGCGGCCGTTGCATTCGCCGGCGTTCTGAAAATCGTGCAGGCTCCACGACCCATCGCTGGCTTGATGCCGGCTGATCCAACGGAGTCCGTTGGCGACGGCCGCTTCGCTGTGGATCGTGCCCCCCTCGTGGATGACCATCTGCGAACGAAGGCGCGGGTCGCGGCCCTGCGCCATGCGCGAGCCATCGGTCGAAGCGAGTTCTTGCTGGACTTGTTCGATCCGCGGCAGGTTCTTGTCCGCCAGATCGCTGGGACGGAACTCTTTGGGGATGATCTCGGGTGTCGAGATTTTCTTCGGCGGCTCGGGCGGTTTCTTTTCGAGTGCGATCGGTTTTGGCGGCTCGGGCTTGGGCTCGGGCGCCTTTTCCGGGCCGGGTAGGATCTTCACGACGCGTTCATCGTTTTCAAGCGGCTGTTTTTTGTCGCCTTCTTTGCCTTCGTTGCCCCAGGTCGCGGTGAGCAGGATCGGCGGTTTGAATTCGGGCTCCGGCTTGCTGCTGAACAACGCCAAGAGCATGACCAGCAGCACATGAAAGATCGTGCTGATCAAGACCGGCAGCCAATCGAACCGAAACGGCTCGTCGTCCTCGTGATATAGCGCAGCCGGCGGCGGCGCGGGTTTCGTCGGCGCGATTGGCGCTGTCGCAACTAGCGGTGCGACGATCGTGGGCGCGATGGCCGGTGCCGGCGTGGGCTTCTTTGCTGCTGGTGGAGGCGGCACAGGCCGCGGCTGTTTCACCTCGGGGGGGCGCGGCGTTTCCTTGGGCTTGGGCTGTTCTTTTTTTGGCGCGGGCGGAGGCGCTAGTTGCTGCCGCTGTTGTTGGACGGGCGGGCTTGGCGGCGGCGCTTGTTTTTGCGGCGCTGGCTTTGGAGCAACTGGCGGCGGTGGCGGCGGAACTGTGTGCTTTTGGATCAGGGCTTGCAGCTCGCGCTCTTGCTCTTCGGTCAGTTCCAGGCTCGTGCCGCACAGCGCGCAGTCGGCCGTCATCAGCCAGAGCCGAATCGACATCGGCCCGCCGCAATCGGGGCACTGGCAGCCGGCGACCTCGCCGTTGAGCCAGAACTTGCCGCTCGCTGAAGAGGAGCGCGACGAGCCAAAGGCCGGCGGACCCACGGCAAACGAATCGGCCGCCATGCTGAACGAGTCAGCGGAGAGGTGACCAGAAGATTCGTGAACCGACGCCATGCAATTGATGCCAGACCGGCGCGCTGCCGGCGGAAAGAAGAGCCGTCCCGGGTGATCAAAGCGGTCCCGAACCGACCCCAAGGCCGGATCACTCTAGTGTACTCGCCAGCGGAGAATTCCGGCAACCGTTGGGTTATGCCAGGCCTGCTAGCCGGGAAAAAGCGAGTGAATAAAAGCCCGCGGCGTAAGCCAGGGACTCACAGCCGCAAGGAAAATACGAAGAGTTGCCGAAAAGAAAACAAAGAAAGCAAAAAAATGTCGTTTGAGCAAGTGCGACTAATTGCAGAATACTCCAACACCCAGGGACGGAGAAAATTCAGAGCGGCACCGAGCAGACAATCGCGATCCGGCGCTCCAGAGAAATGGCCAGAGAGGCAGAAGAATGAAGGCAGGAGAAGAATTATGATCCATTCTCTTGCCTTCATTCTTCTGCCTATAGCTTCTGCATTTTTCTGTGTCCATCTGTGGGCAATGCATTTCTGCCTTTTGCATTCTCCGTGACTCCGTGGTCAGTATTTGTTTTCCCAAAGCGTGTGCAAAAACGGTTCGGCGGGAGCCTGACCCTCCCAAGAGGATTTTTCATTCCCAGCAATCCGGCTCTTCGATTTCGATTTCGTTTTCGGCACAGAGGCGGCGGAATTCGTCTTCGTATGATTCGATCGCGTGGCGGCTGGGTTCTTCGTCAAGATACTCGCGCAGGTCGCCGACTCCCGGACCGTCCACGGTGCAACCGCCGTAACTCTCTTGCCAAATCGTGGCTCCCAACTCGGGGGAGTTGCAACGCAGCCACGCCGCGGATTCGTCCTTCAAGCGGTTCACGAAGCCGTCAACACTGAGCTCGGGACTCAAGTTGATCACGACATGCACATGATCGTGCCAGCCGCCGATGGCCAACGGCTTACAACGGAGCGACTCGCAAATCCGATTCATTTCCTGATGCAATTCGGCGCGCAGCGAGTCGTCTTCGAGGAGCGGTTCTTGCCGCGCTGTGGAAAAGTAGAGGTGCATGTAGCAGAGCGAAATCGACGCGCGATCGTTCATGAAGTCATCGACCATTCCGTCGATCTCGGCATCACGTTCCGCGAACATCTCGTCGAGATAGCCTTCGTCCTCTTCCTCATCTTCTTCTGCAAAACTCTCTTCATTCAGGTCATCGAGCTCGTACGGAGCGTCTTCGAGTTGATCGTCGTCGAGCTTCTTCTCATCGTCATCGTCATCATGTTTCATATCACTGCCTCCGTTTTCATGGGCCGTCTGATCATGGCACAGACAACACATCCGGCGACCAGCAGCCCGGCGGAAAGGTACAAACCGTACGGCGAATACTTGGCCCCTGCTTCACGCGGCAAGAACTCGGCCAATTGCGGGACGAAAAAGGCAAAGCCCCAACCGAGAAACACCAAGCCGTAATTGAAGCCCATGTTCTTGGCCCCGAAGTAATCGGCGGTAAACGCCGGCAATAGCGACAGCCCGCCGCCGTATTGCCATGCGGCGATGCCGATCAAGACGAAGAAGAGCGCGACTTGTCCATTGCTAACGACGTAGGGCATCGCGGCGGCTCCGAGCGCGGCGACGAGCGCGTTGGCGATGTAGGCGTTCTTGCGGCCGAGTTTGTCGGAATACGAACCGGTGCCGATTCGCCCCAGCGCGTTGATTAGCCCAAGGAACGAAACGATGATCCAGGCGCTCTTGGTCCACGATTGATCGGCCTTGGTCGTTTCCAGGAACAACGGCTTGGCACTGCCGATGAGCAGCAAGCCGGCCTGCGCAGAGCAGAAGAACAAAAAGACGAGAGCATAGAACTGCCAGGTCCGCAGCATCTCCGGCGCACGCCATTGCACGGTATTCGCGGCGGCGTTGCTCGCGGCAGCTTTTGCGCTTGATGGCGGAACATAACCCGGCGGCGGGACATTGATCAACTGCCCAGAGACGACAACGACGACAGAGAACAAGATGCCGAGGCCGATGAAGCTGCCGCTAATGCCGTATTCCCCGATCAACCATTCGGCCAGCGGCGAGATATAAATCGCCGCCGCGCCGTAACCGGCGACAACAATGCCGACGATCAACCCGCGGCGCTCTGGGCCGAACCACTTCACGGCCGCCGGCGTCGTGGCCGCGTAACCCAGACCCATACCGATGCCGCCGAGTACGCCGAAGCCAATCACCAGTCCAATGAACGAATGCATCAGCCCCGCGAGGATGCAACCCGCGGCGAGCGACAGGCCGCCGAGCGTGACGCCGAGCTTCGGTCCGAATTTGTCCTGAATCTTGCCGCCGAGGATCATCGTCAGGGCGAAGACCAGCCCGCAGGTCGAGTAGGCCACGGTCCCTTGGGCAGGCGTCAGGTAGACCCATTCGGCATTCGGCGCGCTCATCGCGGTGCCGGCGAGTTTGTCATTGACGAGTCCCGACTTCCACACCGACCAGGCATACAGAATCCCCAAGCAGAGATTCACCGCCATCCCGGCAAAGGTCGCAATCCAGCCGCGCAGCGGCGTTTTGGTCGTCTCGGACATTTATCGGGCGCTCCTGAAAAATTGATCCTCTTCCCGCGAGCCAGGGTAGCAGATCGGAGAAGAAGAAAACAGTTTCTCCAGGCGCTTTCTAAGCCCAGGGGCTCCGTCCCCTGGAGTGTCGAGCATCCAGGGGACGGAGCCCCTGGGCTTAGGAGTCGCTTCTCAATTAGAATCGAAGTTCACCAATTTCCTTCGAAAGCCCACATGCCCGCCGATTCCATTTATCCCGTGACCGAAAAGCTCGTTGGCAAGACGATTGCCGCGGCACTGCGGCAATGGCTCCCAGGCCAGCCGTGGTCGACCGTGCGCAAACTCCTGAGCGGCCGCCGGGTGATGGTCAGCGGCAATGTGTGTGTCGACGAAGCGCGGCGGTTGACCGAGCGCGACGTGGTCAAGATTCTCGCGCAGGCCGCGCCCAAGGCGCCGGACCAGAACGACCTGCGGCTGCATTACCTGGACGAGTTTCTCTGTGTCGTCGAGAAGCCGGCGCGGATCACGACCAACCGCCACAAAGAAGAAGAGATGTGGTCCGCAAAGCGCAAGCAGCGCCAGCCGACACTCGAGGAACTCCTGCCGATGGTCATCGCCAAGGTCGATCCGCGGCTGAAGAAACACCGTGGCGTCCCGCCGCCAGTTCGTCCGGTGCATCGGCTCGACCGCGAGACGACGGGCTTGATGGTCTTCGCGCGCACCGCCGCGGCCGAGAGCCGCTTGGCGTTGCAGTTCCGCGAGCACACGACTGAACGGCGCTACGTCGCGCTCGCGCATGGCGAAGTGAAGCCGCAGACGATTGTCACGCACCTGATCCGCGATCGCGGCGACGGCCGCCGCGGCAGCACCGCGAACTCGGCGATCGGCAAACGCTCGGTCACGCACGTCAAGGTCCGTGAAAAGCTCGGCCGCGGACCCGACGGCAAAGCGCTGTACACACT